>JAJYRW010000004.1 GCA_021793895.1 Actinomycetes bacterium | reverse complement strand
CTGGACGGTGGATTCGCGCTGATCGACTGTTTGAGGGCTATTGGGTTCGTATCGAATTAGACGGGCAACTGGCCCATCCAGGCGGTCGAACCAATGAGGATACATGGCGTGATAACGCCACCATGGTCAAACACGGCGATCTAACGTTACGGTATCGCTGGTATCACGTCATCGGAAAGCCCTGCGAGACGGCCGGGCAAATAGCAGCGGCACTTCAAAGTCGCGGGTGGCGAGGAAAACCGACACCTTGCGGACCAAACTGCGCAGTCTTTTCCTATGAAATCGCCTGAGCAACCACCAATTTTAATGCGCGTAAAAAATTCCGTGTAGCAGACGTTGCTATATCCGGCTAAAAGTCACCGCAAAGATCTCAAAACGTCAGTGAGACGGTTACTGTGTAGTCGCGGTCGCGCTAGCCGGTTAAATCGGCACACGGTTATTTGGTAAACCGGAACGCGGGGTTATTTGTTAAACCGGCACACGGTTATTTGGTAAACCGGCACACGCTCATTTGCCGCCGCGACGCTCCCGCAGATTCGCAAGAGCCTCTTGCAAGATCGCTTCGCCGTCCTTGTCGGAGCGGCGTTCTTTCACATATGCGAGATGCGTTTTATACGGCTCATTACGCGCGGGCTCCGGTGGGTTCGCCCGATCCTGCCCGGCGGGGAATCCGCAGCGCGGACAATCCCATTCAGCGGGGATTTCTTCCTGCGTTTCTTGGGCGAAGCTGGGTTTGGTTTCGTGCCCATTGGCGCACCAATACGAAACGTGAAAACGCGGAGCGGCTTCGCCGCGTTCCGCCTCCCCCATTGGTCCCGCACCGACGCGAGACCCCCGAATTGCGTTTGATCCTAATGCCATTTGTTTCGGCCCTCTCAGCCGTTAAAACGCTGGAGGAGTCCCAGCAAAATGATGACGCCGGTCCATACGCCGGCAATTCCAACCGTGATGCGGTTTAGATTTCGTTCAGCTACGCCCGAACTCCCAGCCCCGGAGCTCATACCTCCCCCGAACATGTCGGACATACCGCCGCCTTTACCCTTGTGCATCAATACGAGCAAAGTCAGGATGACGCTCGTGAGCACCAGGAGTACCTGCAGCACAATTCTTAATGCATCCACGTGGTTAAACGCCTTCAGTTGGATAGTTTCAACAAATACAGCTCTAAGGATACGCGATACGGGTCGGCGCCAGTGTCACGCCTCACACTTTTAACGCTTTGCCACACACTTTCGGCAAATTCGCCAGACAACAAACCACTGGCGCCAACCCAGGCACGTTAACCGACCGCGTGCTCCTGATACCGCACAATCTTGGCGAATTCGACGCCGTCCGTGCTGGCGCCGCCAACGAGGGCACCATCGACATCCGGCTGAGCCATGATCGACGCCACATTGCCGGACTTGACCGAACCGCCGTACAAAATGCGCACCGCTTCAGCGACATCCGAGTTATACAGCTCGGCGAGGCGGCCGCGGATTGCCGCACACACTTCCTGTGCGTCTTCAGGGGTTGCAACTTCGCCAGTGCCGATAGCCCAAACGGGTTCGTATGCAATGACAATCTGCTTTGCCTGGTCCTCTGCCAAGCCCTGCAGCGCCCCATCGACCTGAGCCAGGGTGTAGGAAACGTGGTCACCCGCCTTGCGGATGTCCAGTCCCTCGCCCACGCACAGTATCGGCACGATGCCCTGGCTGAAGGCCGAGGCAATCTTGGCGGCCGAGGTTTCATCATTTTCACCGTGATACTGGCGCCGCTCAGAGTGACCCACCAGCGCGTAGGTGACACCGAGTTTTTGCAGCATTACGGGCGAGATTTCCCCCGTATATGCCCCGGACTCGTGCGCCGAAACGTCCTGAGCGCCGTAGCGCAACTCCAATTTATCGCCCTCGACGAGCGTTTGTACGGTGCGAATATTGGTGAAGGGCGGAATGACCGCGACTTCAACATTTTCAAAATCATGCTTGGCGTCGGAGAGTTCCCAGGCCAGCTTTTGCACCAGGGCAACAGCCTCGAGGTGATCCTGGGTCATCTTCCAGTTGCCCGCCATTAACGGGGTACGACTGCTCATGCGTCTTTATCCTCCAAAACTGCCAAGCCCGGCAGGTCTTTGCCTTCTAAGAATTCCAGCGAGGCCCCGCCACCGGTCGAAATGTGGCTAAAGCCGGCCTCGTCGAAGTCTAGACGGCGTACGGCCGCGGCGGAATCCCCACCACCGACAACGCTGAAGGCATCGGAATCAATCATGGCCTGCGCGATTGCGGAAGTGCCGTCCGCAAAAGCGGGAAACTCAAACACTCCCATCGGCCCATTCCACACCACGGTCTTCGCCGCGCGAATCACTTCAGCAAAGCGCTGGGCCGACTCGGGGCCAATATCCAGGCCCATGCGGCCTTCGGGCATCGCGTCTGCCGCAACCACATCATGTGGTGAATCAGCCGCGAATTCGTCGGCGACCACGATGTCTGTGGGCAGAATAATTTCTACGCCCTGCTTTTCAGCATCGGCCAAATAGCCCTTCACCGTGTCGATTTGGTCTTTTTCCAGCAGCGAGGAGCCAACCTCGTAACCTTTAGCCGCCAAGAAGGTGAAGACCATGCCGCCACCAATCATCAGCTGATCGGCCTTGCCGAGTAGATTGCCAATAACGCCGAGCTTGTCAGAGACCTTTGACCCGCCCAGCACAACTGCATAGGGGCGCTGGGGATTATCGGTTGCCTTGCGCAGTGATTCGACTTCCTTCAAGACAAGCCCGCCCACGGCGGCCGGCAGGCGCTTGGCAACGTCATAAACGGAAGCCTGCTTCCGGTGCACAACACCGAAGCCGTCCGAAACATAGACATCAGCCAGCGCGGCTAACTCATCTGCGAAAGCACCGCGTTCCGCATCGTCCTTAGAAGTTTCACCGGCGTTAAAGCGGAGGTTTTCAAGCAGTGCAACCTGCCCATCGGCAAGCGCCGCAATGGTCTCTTTTGCACTGGCGCCCACCGTGTCAGTAGCAAATGCCACGTCCGCACCGAGCAGCTCGGACAGCCGGGTGGCGACCGGCGCCAGCGAATACTGATCATCGGGTTGGCCTTTAGGACGCCCCAGGTGGGCTACAACCGCCACGCGGGCGCCGGCACCGATTAATTTCTTGATGGTGGGCAGCGAGGCTTTTATGCGGCCGTCATCGGTAATGGTTTTACCATCCAGTGGCACGTTCAGGTCGGCGCGAACTAAGACTCTTTTTCCCCGGAGGTCTCCGAGGTCTTCAATAGTTTTCATGGTTTTTCGTTTACTCCCTTGAAGGTAATTCAGCTGTGACATGACTGTGCCCGCGAATGAACAATCGACTGGCGATTCTCACCCGCGGGCACGGTCACGGTTTTACTTCGTTGGGAAGTGCCTTAGAGCTGCTCACCAACGTGGACGGTCAGGTCCACCAGGCGGCAGGAGTATCCCCACTCGTTGTCGTACCAGGAAACAACCTTCACCTGGTCGCCGATGACGCGAGTCAATTCAGCATCGAAGATCGAGGAGGCCGGGTCAGTGACGATGTCACTGGAAACCAGCGGATCCTCGGTGTACTTCAAGATGCCCTTCAGCGATCCTTCGGCCGCTTCCTTCATCGCTGCGTTGACCTTTTCTACCGTTACGTCTTCACGCGCGGTAAAGGTCAGGTCAGTGGCGGAGCCGGTGGGAACCGGTACGCGCATTGCGAAGCCGTCCAACTTGCCCTTCAGGTTCGGCAGTACCAGCGATACGGCCTTGGCGGCACCGGTGGTCGTTGGAACGATATTGGTGGCGGCGGAGCGGGCGCGGCGCAGGTCCTTGTGGGGGCCATCCAGCAGGTTCTGGTCGGCGGTGTAAGCGTGGATAGTAGTCATCAGACCGCGCTCAATTCCGAACACCTCGTCAAGAACCTTGGCCATCGGAGCCAAGCAGTTCGTGGTGCAGGATGCATTCGAAATGATGTGGTGGTTAGCCGGGTCGTAATCGGTGTGGTTTACGCCCACTACGAATGTGGCGTCTTCACCCTTACCCGGAGCCGAAATGATGACCTTCTTGGCACCGGCGTCAATATGAGCCTGGGCCTTTTCGGCGGCGACAAAGCGGCCGGTGGACTCAATCACAATGTCAGCGTTGAGTTCGCCCCAGGGCAGTTTCGTCGGATCGGGCTCGGCGCTCGCACGGAACGTGCGGCCGCCCACCGTGATGGTGTCATCGGTGTAGGAGACATCTTCGGCCAAACGACCCAGGATCGAGTCATACTTCAGAAGATGTGCAAGGGTCTTATTGTCGGTGAGGTCGTTAATTCCAACTACCTCAACATCAGCACCGGATTCCAGAACGGCCCGGTAGAAGTTGCGTCCAATACGGCCGAAACCGTTAATACCAACGCGAATTGTCACTTTAGTCCTCCTCGGCACACGCCGGAGGTGGCCGGCGCGCTAGCAAACGTGGTGGTCGCTTCTGTCATTTGCGTACACCGTCGTACGCGCCTGGACCACAAAGAACCTCAGCCAACATGACCAAGTTTTAAGCCACGTGGATGTGTTGTCTTCGTGATCACTAACTTAACCGTACACCTTAAGGCCAATGTCATGCAGGACCAAGGTCATCTTGGGAGTAAGTGTCGCAAACCTTTAGACAAAGTTTATCAATTCGTTAACTTTTAACCGGTGCAATCATTACTCTTCTTCAGCCGTAACCGCGGACTCCGTTGAGGGAATTCCCAATTCCGCAGCGCGCTTATCAGCCATAGCCAATAACCGGCGGATTCGCCCCGCAATTGCGTCCTTCGTCATGGGCGGCTGAGCTGACTGCCCCAATTCTTCCAAACTCGCCTGTTTGTGCTTTAGACGCAGGTTTCCCGCAGCGCGCAGATGCTCGGGTACGTCGTCGCCCAAGATTTCGAACGCGCGGTTCACCCGGGCACTGGCCGCTACCGCTGCGCGAGCAGAACGCCGCATATTTGCGTCGTCAAAATTGGCCAGCCGGTTCGCGGTGGCGCG
This sequence comes from Actinomycetes bacterium, assembly GCA_021793895.1. The sequence goes on along the minus strand of JAJYRW010000004.1, from coordinate 15,326 downwards.
CACCTCGCGCCGCATGCGCCGCTCCTCCCACACCAGCACAGCATCATGGGCGCCCAGGCGAGTTAACAGCGCAGAGATAGCGTCGCCGTCCCTAATCACAACCCGGTCGACTCCGCGCACTTCCTTCGACTTGGCGGTGATCCCTAAGCGGCGGGCGGCCCCGATGAGTGCTAGCGCGGCCTCCGGGCCCGGGCAGGAAACTTCGAGCGCGGATGACCGGCCCGGCTCCACAATCGATCCGTGTGCCAAAAAAGCTCCACGCCACACGGATTCCGCATCGCAGATCGCTCCCCCAACAACGGCCGGCGGCAGCCCGTGTACTGGCCGGCCCCGCGAATCAATGAGTCCAGTTTGCCGGGCCAGTGATTCACCATCGCGCACCACACGCACCACGTAGCGCGGGCTGCGCCGCAGTCCGCCGCGTTGCAAGACCATCATCTCGGATTGGTGGCCATACATTTCCATGACGTATTGGCGCACCCGCCGCGCGGCAATACCGCTATCGAGTTCAGCCTCAACCACGATGCGGTGGGCCACAATGTCGGGGGAAACGATTTGGAGCCCGCCGGCAAAGCGAAATGCCGCAGAAAGTTCTGCGCGGCGGCAGCAGGGGCGTTCTATTGGCAGGCGCGCAAGTTCATCTTTCACTTGCGCCGTTAATGACATCGAAGCCATTTTCCCGCTCACGTCACATCCCCTTTAACATCGTCGAATACGTCTCTATAGGCAGCCGCCAGACGCAGCGGGTCGTGCTGCGTCGAAGTGTCGCTGCGGCGAACTTGGCGCAGCAGCAGTCTTGCACCCAGTTTTTCGGACTCAGCTCGCAGTGCGTCAACGTCTTCCACAGACACCGGATCCGCAAGGACTGCATCTATGCGCATATTAGGCGCATGCTGCCGGATGACTGCCAGGTGGTCCGATGCTGTGAAACCGGTTGTCTCCGCGTCGCGGTTCGAAAGATTCATGGTAATGCAGCGCCGAGCCTTGGTGTTTTCTAGCGCCGCAGCCAGTTCGGGTACCAGCAAATGCACCAGGACCGATGTGAACCAAGAACCGGGACCGAGCACCACCCAGTCCGCCTCTTCAATGGCTGCAACGGCTTCCGGAGAAGCAGGAGGGTCATGCGGCACCAGCCGAACTTCAGCCACCCGCCCGGGAGCGACCGCAACTTTGCTTTGCCCCCGCACCGTGGTCAATTCATCCGGGGCATCAACGGTTGTGACGTCGGCTTCAATTTCAAGTGGCACCGAGGCCATTGGCAGCACTCTTCCGCGCGCGCCCAGCAGCCGCCCCACCAGCTCCAGTCCGGCAATCGGGTCGTCGTGTAATTGCCACAGTGCGACTATGAGCAAATTTCCCACGGCGTGGCCGTTTAGCTCTCCCGAAGAGTTGAAACGATGCTGCAGGACATCCCGCCAGGTTCGCCCCCACGTCCCGTCATCACACAGTGCGGAAAGGGCCATTCGCAAGTCTCCGGGCGGCAACACGCCAAGCTCGCCACGCAGCCGGCCCGAAGAGCCCCCGTCGTCCGCAACGGTCACTACCGCGGTGAGCTTGTCAGATACGTGCCGCAGGGCTTGCAAGGACGCAAAGAGCCCGTGCCCGCCACCGAGGGCCACAATTGAGGGGCCGCCAGTTTCGCCGGTGTCGCCCAGTTCGTATTGGCGTTTAACCACGGTGTTCACCGCCCGCTCGGACCATAAGGTTCACACTTCCAGGATGCCAGGTCATGACGATTTCCGTAACGTTTTGGCGATATCGGCGGCAATTACTGGGCCAATACCGGGGACTTGGGCGATATCTTCTACTTCGGCCTGACGAATACGCTTCACAGAGCCAAAGTGCTTCAACAGCGCTTTCCGGCGCGCCGGTCCCAACCCCGGAACTTCGTCGAGCACTGAAGAAACCATGGATTTCGCGCGCTTCTTGCGGTGGAAACTAATCGCGAAGCGGTGGGCTTCATCCCGCAGGCGCTGCAGCATATACAGCGCCTCAGAATTGCGCGGCAGCACCAGCGGGTAGGCCTCGCCGGGAATCCAAACCTCTTCTAACCGCTTCGCCAGCCCGCACAGCGCTACATCGACAATGCCCAACTCGTCCAACACCTGCGCCGCGGCAGCCACTTGCGGTGCTCCGCCGTCAATAACCAGCAATTGCGGTGGGTAGGCAAAGCGCGGCGGTTCCGCGGCGCTGGCCGCGGTGGCGGAGTCGGTGCGCTCTTCCAGCGGCGTTTGGTCCGCATTTTCGGTCTTAGCGATTTGGGACGGCGTCTCTTCCGTTCCGCTGCTGCGTTTGAAGCGCCGTCGCAGTACTTCGCGCATTGCTGCCAGATCGTCAAACCCTTCGTCGCCGCGGACGGTGAAGCGGCGATATTCCGATTTTCGGGCCAGGCCATCTTCAAAAACCACCATCGAGCCAACCACGTTGGTGCCCTGCAACATGGAAATGTCATAGGCCTCGATGCGCAACGGCGCCTCGGACAGATCTAAATACTCTTGCAGCTCTTTTAGGGCCTGACTGCGGGTCGTCAGATCGGAACTGCGCCGTGTCTTGTGTAGAGCCAGGGCCTGTTCGGCGTTGCGGTGGACTGTCTGGGCCAGCGCCCGTTTCTCCCCCCGCTGCGGCACCCGAAGGTTCACGTTGGATCCGCGGCGATCACGCAACCACTGCGCCAGTTGGCTCGAGTCTTCCGGAAGAGTTGGGACCAATACTTCGCGCGGGACGGCATCGGTGCCCGGCTCGGCATCGCCATAAACCTGTTGCAGTAAGTGTTCTACCAGCCCGGCCTCGTCGACGTCTTCGACGCGTTCGCCCACCCAGCCGCGCTGACCGCGAATGCGGCCACCGCGCACGTGAAAGACCTGGACGGAAACCTCTAGTTCATCAGCCGCCAAAGCAAAAACATCCGCGTCGGTGCTGTCAGAAAACACGACCGCGTTCATTTCCATGGCTTGGCGCAGCGCCGCCAGATCATCGCGCAGGCGGCCGGCTCTTTCATATTCTTGGGCGGCGGCAGCCTCCTGCATTTCCTTCTCGATGCGGCGGGTGAAGCGCCGGGTGTCTCCGGCCATGAAATCGGCAAAGTCTTTGGCGAGTTGGCGATGGTCATCAACGGAAATCCAACCCACGCACGGGGCTGCGCATTTGCCGATGTATCCGAGCAGGCAGGGCCGCCCGGCGCGTTGGGCGCGCCTTAAGACTCCGGCAGAACACGAGCGCATGGGAAAGACGCGCAGTAATAAATCGACCGTTTCCCGGATCGCCCAGGCGTGCGTATAGGGGCCAAAGTAGCGGGTTCCGGCTTTGCGTTTACCACGCATTACCTGGACGCGCGGGATTTCTTCGCCCATGGTCACGGCCAGATATGGATAGGACTTATCGTCCCGATATTGCACATTGAATCGGGGCTTGAACTCTTTAATCCACGAGTACTCGAGAGTGAGCGCCTCAACCTCATTGGCGACCACGGTCCACTCCACGCGGGCGGCAGTTGTCACCATGTGCTGCGTGCGGGGATGCAGCCCCGCGACGTCTTGAAAATACGAACTTAGGCGGGCACGCAGGCTCTTCGCCTTGCCCACATACACCACGCGGCCGTGCTCGTCGAAGAAGCGATATACCCCCGGATCGGTAGGGATCTCCCCCGGTTTTGGGCGGTATGTAGCCGGATCAGCCATAGGTAGATCTTAGTTCCTGGCTAGGCGGGCTGTTCGATGGGAACGTCAGCAAGCAGCGGTGCCAAAAACTGGCCGGTGTAACTCTGGGGGGATTTTGCCACATCTTCAGGTGTCCCCTGTGCAATTACCGTCCCGCCGCCGCTTCCGCCTTCGGGGCCCATGTCAATAATCCAGTCGGCGTTCTTGATGACGTCTAGGTTGTGCTCAATGATTACGACCGTGTTGCCCTTGTCGACCAAGATTTGGAGCATTCCCAACAGGCGCTGGATATCTTCAAAGTGCAAACCGGTGGTGGGTTCATCAAGGACGTAGACGGTGCGGCCGGTTGAGCGTTTGCGTAATTCGGAGGCGAGCTTCACCCGCTGCGCCTCCCCACCCGATAGCGTCGGGGCGGGCTGTCCCAGGCGCACATATCCCAGGCCCACATCCACCAGGGTGCTCAGGTGGCGGGAGATCGCCGGGACGGCTTCGAAAAATTCTGCGGCCTCTTCGATCGGCATGTTTAAAACATCGGCGACGTTCTTGCCTTTGAAGTGGACTTCGAGTGTTTCGCGGTTGTAGCGCGCGCCGTGGCAAACCTCGCAGGGCACATAAACATCGGGTAAGAAGTTCATCTCAATGCGCAGCGTGCCGTCGCCGGAACAGGCCTCGCAGCGCCCGCCCTTGACGTTGAAGGAGAAGCGGCCGGGCTTATATCCGCGCACTTTGGCCTCTGTGGTCTCCGCGAAGAGCTTTCGCACGTGGTCCCACACGCCGGTGTAGGTCGCCGGGTTGGAGCGGGGGGTGCGGCCAATGGGGCTTTGGTCCACGTGCACGACCTTGTCGAGGTGCTCTGTTCCGCTAACGGACCGGTGCCGGCCGGGCACCTGGCGGGCCCGATTTAGCTCGTTGGCGAGCACTTTATAAAAGATCGAGTTCACCAGCGTTGACTTACCCGAACCGGAAACACCCGTTATTGCGACAAGGTTGCCAAGCGGGAAAGACACGTCGATGTCTTGCAGGTTGTTTTCCCGGGCGCCGTGTACGGTAACTTGCCTTTCCGGATCGGCCGGGCGCCGCTGTGGTGGCACGGGAATCTCGCGGCGACCCGAAAGGTAGGCCCCGGTTATTGACGCCTGGTTCTTGACCAGATTGCCGAAGTCTCCGCTGTGGACGATGTGCCCGCCGTGTTCCCCGGCACCCGGACCAATATCTACGATCCAGTCAGCGGCTCGAATGGTATCTTCATCGTGCTCGACCACGATCAACGTGTTCCCCAAGTCCCGCAACCGCGAGAGCGTGTCGATGAGGCGGCGATTATCTCGCTGATGCAGCCCAATACTGGGCTCATCCAATACGTAAAGCACTCCCACCAGCCCGGAACCAATTTGGGTGGCAAGCCGGATGCGCTGTGCCTCTCCCCCGGACAGGGTGCCGGCCGCGCGCGCCAGTGACAAATAGTCAAGGCCCACATCCAGCAAGAAGCCCAGGCGGGCGTGAATTTCTTTAAGCACCTGCCCGGCGATCTGTTCTTCGCGCTTACCAAGTTTTAGATCGTCCAAGAACGCCTTCGAAGCGCTGATGGGCAATTCACACAGTTCCGCAATGGACTTGCCGCCGATGGTTACCGCCAAGACCTCCGGTTTTAAACGCGCTCCACCGCAAGTTTCGCACGGCACTTCGCGCATGTAACCCTCATAGCGCTCCCGGGAGTTTTCCGATTCAGTCTCCGCATGTCGGCGCTCAATCATCGCTATCGCGCCCTCGAAACCAGTTGAGTAGCGACGTTCGCGGCCCCAGCGATTGCGATAGCGCACGTGCACCTTGTGATTCTTACCGTGCAGTAGGGCCTTCTTCGCAGCCTTCGGCAGGTCTTTCCAGGGCACGTCGAGGGAGAATTCCAACTCTTCAGCGAGCGAGGTGACCATGCGCAGGTAGTACTCCGCTAGCTGCCCCCAAGCCGCCACCGCCCCCTCGCGCAGCGTCAAATTCTCATCAGGTACGACCAGTTCTGGATCAACCTGCAACTTCGAGCCGATTCCGCTGCACGTTGGGCACGCGCCGTAGGGAGCGTTAAAGGAGAAGGTGCGTGGTTCAATCTCTTCCAAAGTCAGCGGGTGCTCGTTCGGGCAAGAGCGATGCTCTGAAAATCGGCGCTGACGCCCCTCCGAATCAGCCGGCTCATCGACGAAGTCGGCAACTACCAGCCCATCCGCCAACTTCAGTGCCGTTTCAATCGAGTCGGTCAGACGCCGTCCAATATTTTCTTTCGCAACGAGGCGGTCCACGATCACGGCAATATCGTGCTTGAGGTTTTTCTCTAGCTTGGGCGGGTCGCTGAGCGAGACCTGTTCACCATCGACCAGCGCGCGGGAAAAACCCATTGTTTGCATCTGGTGGAAAAGTTCTTCGTACTCCCCCTTGCGGCCCCGCACCACCGGAGCCAGCACTTGGAAACGAGTTCGCTCGGGTAACTCCAGCAACTGATCCACGATTTGTTGGGGCGTCTGTGACCGCACCAGCTCCCCACACACCGGGCAGTGCTGCGTGCCGGCGCGCGCGTACAGCAGCCGCAAGTAATCGTAGACCTCGGTGATGGTTCCCACGGTCGATCGCGGGTTGCGGCTGGTCGATTTTTGGTCAATGGATACCGCTGGGGATAAACCCTCGATGAAGTCCACATCGGGCTTGTCCATCTGGCCGAGGAACTGGCGTGCATAAGCCGATAGAGATTCGACGTAACGGCGCTGCCCCTCGGCAAAAATTGTGTCGAAGGCGAGTGAGGACTTCCCAGATCCCGAAAGGCCCGTAAACACGATCAGCTCATTGCGCGGTAGTTGCACCGAGACATTCTTCAAATTGTGTTCGCGGGCACCTTGGATGATCAGTTCTTCACTCACGCGCATAATTGTATGTCGAGCCACTGACATCGCCGCATGGGTTCACTATTGGCGAGTTTTTACGGCACAGTGGTGATCATGACGACCCCAGCACAGGAACATCCGATTCCGATATCCGAATACGCGGTGATTGGAGACGGCAACACCGCCGCGCTGATTTCCCGCTCGGGCTCGATCGACTGGATGTGTCTGCCCCGATTTGACTCCCCCGCGTGTTTTGCAGCGCTACTGGGCACTAACCAGCACGGCCACTGGCTACTCACGGTTCAAGACGCCGTCGACATTGAGCGCCGGTATATCGGCGAGACTTTTGTACTCGAAACCACTTTCACTACCGCCCGTGGTGTAGCCCGGCTCACAGATGCGATGCCGCTGGGCAGCGGACGGGCGGACTGTGTGCGCCACCTGGAAGTGCTAGAGGGCGAGGTCACAGTTGAGCATGAGTGGGTGGTGCGTTTTGACTATGGGGAACGAACTCCGTGGATCCATCGCTCCAAAGACGGTGCCGATAGGGAAATCATCCGCGCTACGGCTGGCGCCGATTCCGTCATTTTGCGAGGAGATCGCCTCCCATACGCATCCGCCGCAAATATGCACGTTGATCATTTCCCGTTACAGGAGGGCCAATCCGTTGAACTGGCGATGACCTGGGTGCCGTCGTGGGCCGATGCGCCCCCAGCGGTCAATATTTCACGCGCGATCGAAAAAACCCATGAGCGCTGGGTGGAGTGGGTACGAACCAGCACCGATACGGGTGAACACGACGATCTGGTGCGCCGATCCCTACTGGTGTTGCGCCTATTGACGCATCATGAAACCGGCGGAATCGTGGCGGCTGCGACGGCTTCACTCCCGGAACAGCCGGGCGGAGAACGCAATTGGGATTATCGTTTTTGCTGGCTGCGGGATGCGTCCTTAACGGTCGAGGCGCTCATCGAATACGGCTACCACTGGGAGGCGCAGCGCTGGCGGGCTTGGCTATTGCGCGCGGTGGCGGGAGATCCCGACGATCTGCAAATCATGTATGGAGTGGACGGAAGTCGCCACCTTCCAGAGCGACATCTGGATCACCTGCCCGGATACGCCAATTCGCGTCCCGTCCGAGTGGGGAACGCGGCAGTTAAGCAGATTCAAAATGACGTGCTCGGTGAGGTCATGTCGGCGCTATTCGCGGCGCGGCAGGCAGGTTTGGACGGCGACCAGAAGTCCTGGTCTTTACAGCGCTTTTTGCTCAATGGACTACTTCGGCATTGGCACCTGCCCGACCGGGGGATCTGGGAAATCCGCGGCGCACCACAGCACTTCACCCACTCCAAAATCATGGTGTGGGCCGCCCTAGATCGGGCGATACGCACGGTCGAGCAGTTCCCCGACTGTGACGGACCCCTAGATCATTGGCGCCGGATGCGCGCGATCGTGCGAGACGACATCGTTAAGCGCGGAACCCACCCCGAGACCGGAGCTCTCGTGCAGTATTACGGGGCGACCCACACCGATGCGGCCCTGCTACAGGCCCTGCACATGGGCTTTTTCGATGCGCAGGACCCGATATTTAAAGCAACCGTTGAGGCAATCGAGTCTGAACTCCTCGTCGATGGGTTCGTATTGCGATACCGCACGGAACATGAAGTTGATGGCCTCCCGCCGGGCGAACACCCGTTTTTGGCGTGTTCGTTTTGGCTGGTAGATGCCTACGCCCGCATGGGACGGATTTCGGAGGCAGAAAAGCTTCTCGAAATTCAGACGGGAGCGGCTAGCGACCTAGGGCTCTTCTCCGAGGAGTACGACCCCGCGAACTCGCGCATGATTGGTAACTTCCCACAGGCTTTTTCGCACCTGGCATTTGTGCGCGCAGCGTGGTCGCTCGACCGTGCCAAGGGTTTGCGTTAGGGCGCCTCGTGTTGCCGCTTCAGGCACGTGGTTCGCCCCCAGGTAGGGTCGCGCTCCATAAGTAGTTTCGATCTTCCAACCAAGCGGATTTGGGCAAGAACGAGGCGGGCAATCTACAGTGGGCCCATGCAGACTTCTCCTTCTTATACCGGTGATGTGAAATCGGGCGGGCCAAGTGACGTACGTGTGCTGCCCGGGCTCGTAATCCGCAAGGCCAGCGTCGGCCCGATGGATAACAATGCCTACCTGCTCACGTGCACGAAAACCGGCGCGCAGTTGCTCATCGACGCGGCTAACGATGCGCCGCGTCTGCTCCAGCTTTTGAGTGAGGACGGCGCCTCGCCCCAATTGGAAACCATCGTCACCACGCATCAGCACTACGATCATCACGGCGCACTTGTTGAGATGGTCGAGCAAACATCGGCGCGCACCGCGGCTGGGGCTGATGATGCCGAGGGCATACCGGTAACTGTCGACGTCGAGCTGGTAGATGGCGACGTGATCTCGGTGGGTGATGTTTCGCTGGATGTAATCGCGCTGCGGGGACACACGCCCGGATCGGTAGCGCTGTGTTACGAGGTGCCCTACGACTATGTTCCGGGCCCCGATGATGACCAGTGGTCACAACCGCGCGCGGCACACATTTTCACCGGTGACAGTTTGTTCCCCGGTGGAGTGGGCAAGACGCAATCGCCCGCGGACTTTCAGCAGCTATTTGCTGATGTTTCAGAACGTCTTTTTGAGCGTTTTGACGACGCGTGGATTTATCCCGGGCATGGCGCGGACACCACCTTGGCGGCTGAGCGCCCGGCGCTGTCCCAGTGGCAGCAGCGCGGCTGGTAGTTAGCGCTTGTCGTTTCGGGTCTTCAGCAGACTTAGAACCGCAGTAATGGCGATAACTCCCAAAATTATGGCGAGCGAGAGCCAGATCGGGATATGCGGCATACCGGGTACCGGATGGCCACCGTTGATGAAGGGCAAGTTGTTACTAGCAAGTTCTTCAACGATCATTTTGGCGCCAATGAATACCAGTATTACTGCCAGCCCTTTTGACAGGTAAACGAGTCGGGTGAGTAGGCCTCCCAGTAAGAAATACAGTTGCCGCAGCCCCATGAGAGCCAGCGCGTTTGCTGTGAACACGATGTAGGGCTCTTTTGTGAGGCCGAAAATTGCCGGGATCGAGTCGAGCGCAAAAAGTAAGTCGGTAGAGCCAATCGCGACCATCACCATCAACATGGGGGTGACGTACCGTTTTCCGTCAATGCGGGTAAAGAGTTTGTCACCGTGGTACTCGTCGGTCGTGTTGGTGAGTTTTTTCACGACCTTCATTAGTCGATTTTCTTTAAACTCATCATCTTCATGCCCGGATGTGAGCTTGACCCCAGTAAAAATCAGGAAGATGCCGAAGATGTAAAACACCCAGGAGAAGGCGCTGATAACTGTCGCTCCGACCGCGATGAAAATACCGCGAAAAACCAGGGCGATTGCGATGCCGATGAGCAGGACTTTCTGCTGATAAATCCGCGGCACGGCAAACCGGGACATGATTATGAGGAAAATGAAGAGATTGTCGACCGACAAACTCTTTTCGGTTACGTAACCGGCGAAGAACTCGGCGCCGTGCTCACTCCCCCACACCCACCACATGCCAAGGCCAAAGACGATGGCTAAAAGTATGTAGATGACCGTCCAACTACCTGATTCCTTCAGGCTCGGTTCATGCGGCGTTCGGACGTGCGCATAGAAATCAAAGATGAAAATGCCGATCGTTACGGCGATTGTTATGAGCCATACCCAAGTGGGGACGTGCAATTTAACCTCCGGATTGCGTCAGTCGACTGATCTCCGGAGGTCTCTTCCGCCACAAAGATGGCTAACAGTACCGGGCCGCGTACACAGCGGGCCGTGATGACGGCACTATTTCTTAGGGAATACTCCCCTCCAACTCCGGCAAGTGTACGCTATTCGGGTTTTGCCGCCCTGAGGTGCGAGCTACGTTCAGATTTGGGTGCGATCTAGGTTGAGGCTTGGACGTTAGCTCGGTTCAGGCCGTCGCGCTTTCGGCTTTGCGCAGTTCTTTTTTCACGTCCGCAATCTCATCGCGCAGCCGGGCTGCTAGTTCGAATTGCAGTTCGCCCGCGGCAGCATGCATCTGTTCCGTTAGTTCTTGGACCAGTGAGGCAAGTTCCGAAGCCGGTAGATCCGGCGAAATCGTGGGCGTTCCGGTGGTCGGCGCGGCCTTACCGGTGCGGTAACCCGTGGCAAGTAACTCTTCAGTGTCGATGTCTTCGCGGGCGAGCATCTCGGTGATGTCGCCGATGCGCTTACGCAGCGGGGTCGGATCGATCCCATGTTCCTCGTTGTATGCGATTTGCTTTTCCCGCCGACGATTCGTTTCTTCGATGGCGTCTGACATCGCTTTTGTCACGCGATCGGCATACATGTGTACCTGGCCCGAGACGTTTCGGGCCGCGCGTCCGATCGTTTGAATCAAAGAGGTTGCCGAACGCAGGAAACCCTCTTTATCGGCGTCGAGGATTGCAACGAGCGATACTTCCGGCAGGTCCAGCCCCTCTCGGAGCAGGTTGATGCCAACCAGAATGTCAAAGTCGCCCCGGCGCAGCTCACGTAAGAGTTCGACGCGCCGCAGGGTATCTACGTCTGAGTGTAAATACTCGACTCGCAAATCATGGTCGAGCAAGAAATCCGTGAGGTCTTCAGCCATCTTCTTAGTGAGCGTGGTGACCAAAATACGCTCATCGCGGCCAACTCGTGTTTGAATTTCGTGCAAGAGGTCATCAATTTGCCCCGTCGTGGATTTCACCACAACCTCGGGATCGACCAGGCCGGTGGGGCGAATCACCTGTTCAACAAAGCCATCGGATTGTTCAAGTTCGTAGTCCCCCGGTGTTGCCGATAGATATACGGTTTGCCCGATTCGTTCCAAAAACTCGTCCCACTTCAGCGGCCGGTTATCAATGGCCGAAGGCAGACGGAAGCCGTGATCAACCAGCGTTCGCTTTCGTGAAATATCACCTTCGAACATCGCGCCGATTTGTGGAACTGTGACGTGCGATTCGTCAATGACTAGGACGAAGTCTTCTGGGAAGTAATCCAGCAGGGTGTGCGGCGCGGAACCGGGTGGCCGACCGTCGATGTGGCGGGAGTAGTTTTCGATGCCGGAACAGGTTCCGATCTGACGCATCATTTCGATGTCGTAGGTCGTGCGCATGCGTAGGCGCTGCGCCTCGAGCAGCTTATTTTGCTGTTCAAGCTCGGCTAACCGCTCTTCTAGTTCCGTCTCAATGTCGGAGATTGCGCGCTCCATGCGCTCCTCCCCCGCGACATAGTGCGAGGCCGGGAACACAAAAATCTGTTCCTCTTCGCGAATCGCATCACCCGTAAGCGGGTGCAGCGTTTGGATGCGGTCGATCTCGTCCCCAAAGAACTCGATGCGAATGGCGAGTTCTTCATACATCGGGATGATTTCGACCGTGTCACCTCGAACACGGAATGTCCCGCGCGTGAAGGCCATGTCGTTGCGGTCGTACTGCATTTCCACGAACCGTCGCAGCAGTTGATCGCGCTCGATCTGCTGGCCAACTTCGAGTGGAACCATGCGGTCCACGTATTCCTGTGGTGTTCCCAGACCGTAAATACAAGAAACGGAAGCCACCACCACGACGTCGCGCCGCGTTAGCAGCGAATTAGTGGCAGAGTGGCGCAAGCGTTCGACTTCTTCGTTGATTGAAGAGTCTTTTTCGATGTAGGTGTCAGACTGCGGGACATACGCTTCGGGCTGGTAGTAGTCGTAGTAAGACACGAAGTACTCCACCGCATTATGCGGAAGCAACTCCCGAAACTCGGCTGCCAATTGAGCTGCCAACGTCTTATTTGGAGCCATAACCAGCGTCGGCCGCTGCAATTGTTCAATCATCCACGCGGTTGTCGCCGATTTTCCCGTACCCGTTGCGCCCAGCAGCACCACGTCCTTCTCGCCCGCGTTAATGCGCGTGGCAAGTTCGGCGATTGCTTCTGGTTGATCGCCTGAGGGTTCATAGTCAGCGACTACTTCGAAAGGAGCAACTGTGCGCTGAATATCGGTAACTGGACGCATATATCTAACGTTACGTCCCGCCTCTGACATCGGGCTAGTTAGCACCCAATTGCATAGGTTCTGCTCATCGGTGCGGGTCCTTCACTATTTCTGCCCAAAGCACATCCACCTGGTGCCGAAGACTGGCAACCGTACCGGCGCCGTCCAAAATTTTGTCGGCAGGGGCGAGCCGTTCCTCGTCGCTTATCTGCGCGGAGATGCGGGCCCGCGCATCTCCTTCGGACAGCCCGCGCGCCTCCATTAAGCGCTGCACGCGCAGTTCGGCTGGCGCATCAACCACAATCAACAAATCAAAATCGGCTTCTTGGCCCGTCTCGACGAGCAAGGGGATGTCATGCACGACGATCGACGTGTCACTGTCATTTTGGGCAGCACTTTCTGCCGCAGCTGAAAGGTCAAAGACCGCCGGGTGCACGATGGCGTTCAGCCGCCGCCGCGCTTCAGCGTCGCCGAAGACGACTGCGCCCAGCGCGGACCGATCCAAGGATCCATCGGGCAGCAGTATTTCCGGCCCGAATTCAGCAACTACTTGCGCTAAGCCCGCTGATTCCCGAGCCACGGCCTGGCGTGCGAGCACGTCGTGGTCAACTACTACCGCTCCAAGCTCCTGGAACCGATTGGCCACCACGCTTTTGCCAGCGGCGATGCCGCCCGTTAAGCCGATGCGATACATACCCTCATCTTGCCGCACCGAATGGTCCTAGTCAGCGTCTCGTTCGATCGGAATGTCGGTGAGCTCGAAAGGATCTACACCTAGACCACCTAGTGCCCGAATCGCAACGGTATCCCAATCCCCCAGCCTCGGATAGATCATGCTGAAAACGCGCTGCTGCCCGCCATCAATGCGTCCGAGAGTAAACAGGTCGGTAGCCGGCAGCCATATTTCCTCATCGATCCCGCTGCCGTCATAAAGGTAATCGAGCGGAAAGACCCGAGTGTCGCCGTCCAAAACCTGGATTCCGGAAGCGGTCCGCCCAGCACCCATTAGGTCTGAGCCGCGGTAATTCCAGTGTCCAGCAAGCCCGGCAACATCAAAACTGGAGTCAACTTCATCGTCTAGGGCCTCCACCGTGAGATCGACAATTAAGTGACCTCCTTTTTCGCGCGCACTTGCCGTATACCGAAAGTGACGCGTACTGTTCTCATCGCCCATTTCGATACCCTCCTCCCCGGTTGCTGAGGGGCCATCTTCAAACTCCGGCGCCTGACCGGAACGATCGAGCTCCGTCGTTTTTTCGATTTCTGAAACAAGTGTGAGCGTCACGCGGCGGTTCTTGGCCCGGTTTTCATCGGAGTCATTTTTAACCAGCGGCTCAGTTTTACCCTTGCCTTCGGTCACGATCTCGTACTCGCCGGTGTCAATGTGCTCTTCTAGTTCCTTCGCGACGGCCGTTGCGCGCCGCTCAGAGAGTTTTTGGTTGTAATCCGCGCTCAAAACGTCGTCGGTGTGACCCACAACCTCAATTTTTCCCGGCTCGCGATCCGAAAGATGATCAGCGGCCTTCTTAATGACCTTTACCGCTTCGGAAGAAAGGGTGTCCTCATCAACATCAAATAAGACGTCTGAGCCCAGTGTCACAACAACGTCCTCGGTGCTGGTCAGGGTTTCCACCGCTCCGTCGAGCTCGCGGGTGAAGGATTCCAGACTGTAGCGACCCGCGTCGGCTACCTTGGCACCGTCAACCGGCGCACCCTCGCCGTCAAGTGTTCCGGCCGGCACCGCTGCGTCAATGACCGGGATATCCGGAACAAAGCCGGCACTGGGTAGAAAGAGGCCCAGGGATTCCACGTCTTCATCCGGTGCGTCGTAAACCAGCTGCACCCGCTGTTCTCCGCGGGAATCCAGGTCCGCAGGTACGACATCATTACCCTCGTTGTCTAGACCTGGGTGATAGATCTCGTCATTTTCCAGATCCACCAATCGAATTCCCGTTAATCGCGAGTGAGAGCCAAAGTCGTTCCCGAATGCGGAATCGCTAAAGCGATCGTCTTCTGCCAAACCGGTGAAGTCGATCGTGGCGATCGCGGAGTCGCCCGATCGGACTACGGCGTGAATTTCGGCGGTGACGTCTTTCCCGGCCATGGGCAGTGACGCTTCGGCAACAATGTCATCACCGCTCAATTCCGGCTCGGGCTCTATTTCACCTGCTGTTGGACCGCCACCGGCCCCGTTATTAGGGTCGTTCGCCGATCCGGTCTCTTCTCCGGTGCAGGCGCTCAGCAATAAAGCCCCGGTTGCAACTAGCGCAAGGGCGGGCTTCCCGGCGGTGTGCGCCATTCGTGCCAAGCTTGCGCCGCGCGGCGTTAGCGGCAACTTCGACGTGCGCGGCACTTGTGACAACCTCGCTCCTCGTAGTAGGCCCGAGTGCCTCGATATCCCCTTTATCACGCCAAATCTCTCCTCATTTGTGTGATTAAACGCAGAAAAGGGTCCGCCACCCAGTTTTAGTAGGTGGCGGACCCGATGCTTTACTGATTTAGAGTTTAGTTACCCGTGAGCTTTTCGCGTAGTGCTGCAAGTGCTTCGTCAGAAGCCAGCGTTCCCTCAGCGGCGGGCCCGGATTCCGGTGTCGCCACATAGTCGCTTGCATCGGCGGTTTCGTCTGCGCCTTCGCCGCCTGCGGCTTCATTGTCAGCCTTGATGGCTTCAGCAACCTGGCGCTTGTGCGCCTCCCAGCGGGCGTGAGCTTCCGCGTACTGACGCTCCCACTCTTCACGCTGGGCTTCGTAGCCTTCGAGCCACTCATAGGTTCCTGGAGGGAA
>JAJYRW010000227.1 GCA_021793895.1 Actinomycetes bacterium | reverse complement strand
CAGCGCCGCCACCAAAAGGAGCGATCGCAACTGCTCGCCGGGAAACAGTAGCGTTTCCGTGCGCAAGATCGCGTACACCCCGACCTTGGTCAAGATTCCGGCGAACACGGCCGTAACGGGCGCCGGCGCCGTCGGATACGAGTCTGGAAGCCAAGCAGATAGGGGGAATACAGCGGCTTTGATGCCAAAAGCAAGCAGTAGGAGCAGTTCGCAGGCAATGGCTAACCCGGAATCAATCTCCGCTAATCGCAAACTGAGCTGGGCGAGATTAACAGTTCCGGTCGCGGCATAAATCAGACCAATGGCCACTAAGAACAGAGTGGAAGAGACCATCGCAACCACGACATAGACCGTGCCGGCGCGAATACGTGAGCGAGATCCGCCCAGCGTTAAGAGCACGAATGAAGCGGCAAGCAAGATTTCAAAACCAACAAAGAGGTTGAACAGGTCTCCGGCCAGGAACGTGTTGGAAACTCCAGCGGCCATCACCAGATAGGTGGGGTGGTAAATCGATACGGGAACTTCTTCATCCCCGTCGGCATATCCCTGGCCCAGGGAGTAAAGCAGCACACATAAAAACACCGCGGAGGCGACCGTCAACATCAAGGCGGCAAGGCGGTCGGCGACCAGGGGAATCCCAATGGGCGCGACCCAGCCCCCCAGGTCGACCATGATCGGCCCGCTGTCGACGAGAAGCAACAAGCCGATACTGACTAACAGCACGGCGCTGAGCACGATCATGGAGATAAAGCGCTGCAGGCGCGGGTAGCGGTATAGGACCAGCGTTATGCCCGCTCCGACCAGCGGAATGATGACCGGTAAGGGGATGAGGCCTGACCACTGGGCCGGTTCTAAACCGATCACAGTCGCCCCTCCTCATCATTGGCTCGATCGTGCAGGCTGCGCTGTTCACGGTCCGCTTTTTGGGCAGCGGTTTCGTGTTTGGCTAGGCCGACTAGTTCCGGAGCATCGGGGTCAGGCACGTCACCGGGGCCAACGTCAATGTCGTCACCGCGGCGCGCTGCGAGGCGGGCAACGCGGCGGTCTTCGACATCGTCTTGGACCTCATCGTGGCGTTCCAACTGCCAGGAGCGAAACGCCATTGCCAGGAGAAAAGCCGTCAGGCCCAAAGTGATAACGATGGCGGTCAAGATCATGGCCTGCGGCAGCGGATCACTCATTTCGGCTTCATCGGTTACGCCGACAAGCGGCGGGCCGCCGGCAGCGCCGCCGGCCATGAGTATCAGCAAATTGGCACCGTTGCCCATCAACACGGTGCCGAGCAGGACGCGGGTGAGGGAGCGTTCCAAAACCAGGTAGACGCCGGTAGCGAGGAGAACGCCGACGACTACCGCGAGAGTGACGTTGCCGCTCATTAGTTTCCTCCTGCTGGGGGTAGGTCAACGGGCGTGGTGCCTTCTTGTTCCCCTAAGCGGTCAATTTCAGCTCCAAGAGAGCGCAAGATGTCGAGAACAACTCCAATGACTACGAGATAAACGCCGATATCAAAGAAGAGGGACGTGGCAAGGTGAATTTCGCCAAAGACCGGCAACGTGAACGAGAAGAGTGTGGAGCGCAAGGCCTGCTGACCCAGCGCAATGCCGGTTAAACCAACTCCGGCGGATAGGAATAATCCGGCACCGAGTAAAACGCCGGGATTAACTGGCGCCGCCTCGCCCAATTCATATCGACCCCCGGCGAGGTAGCGGATGATTAGGGCCAATCCGGCTACCAGACCACCAGCAAAGCCACCGCCGGGATTGTTATGGCCTGAAAATAGTAAGAAGACCGAGAAAATAACGACCGTGTGGAAGATCAGCCGGGTGGCGACTTCGAAAATTACCGAGCGGCGCTGCGGGGCCATCGTCGAGGCGGCAACGATCCAGTCGCGGAACTTCGAGGTGTCTTTGCGCAGTAGATGGCTGGGTTCAAACCCGCCGGCCCATACTTTAACGTCGCCGGCGCGCTTAGAACGCAGCACTTCACCAGACCGACGGCGCAAGAAAATCAGGGAGGCTACTCCGGTGGCCGCGGCCAGCAACACCGATATCTCGCCCATCGTGTCCCAGGCTCGGATGTCCACCAGCGTGACGTTGACGACATTGTCGCCGTACCCATAGTCAACCGCGCCCTGGGCGAAATCGGCTGATTGCGGCGCATGGATTCGGCCCAGCGGCGCAGCGAGCGCAAGGATTGTGACAACGGCGCCCATCCCCACTCCAACGGCCAATCGGATCCACCTGCTGGTCGCCAGCGGCCGGTTTGAGAAGTAGGGGCTAAGCCGGCGCAGGACCAGGACAAACACCACAAGCGTGACGGTCTCCACCAGCACCTGGGTCAAGGCGAGGTCGGGGGCGCCGTGCAATACGAACAACACCGCAGACCCGTAGCCGGTGACACCAACAAGCAACACCGCTTTAATGCGGTGGCGAGCGCGAGCAGCTGCGATTGCGCCGGCAATTACGAGGGCCCCGACAATGAATTGGGCCGGGGAGTCCCAGCGATACGTCTGGTCGGGGAACAGGTCGTAGCGAATTATCGTCACCCCGCCCATCGCTATGAGAACAAGCAGAATTGTGCCGATGTTGACTGGCAAGGAACCGCGCTGCGTTGCGCCAGTTATAAAGCCGGCGAAGCGATCAAGGCGGCGCATATTGCGGCGATAGACCAGTTCGGCGTCGACGAAGTCGGGAAAGCGGCCTTGAATACGTTCAACAACCGGTCCGGCCGCCACCAGAACAACACCCAAGACGATGATTGCCGAACTGATAAGGAGCGCGGGACCAAAACCGTGCCACAGCGCCAGCGGCTCAGTTGTGCCATGCTGGAACTGGCCAGAGAAACTTTCGGCTGGCGCCGATATGCCGCGTAAGAAGAAGCTGTAGGCCAGCGTTCCCGCGGCCAAGATGAAGACCGGCACGGCGGTGAAACGACTGGGAGCTTTAACCGGGGTGGGCGCGAGCTCTAGGGAATCTGCCTCCCCGGAGGCCGGCTCACTTTTCAGCACTCCAAAACTGCCCCACCAAAAACGGGCGGCATAGGCAACTGTGAGTACTGAACCAAGGCTGACTGAGATGATTAAGACCCAGGCAGCCAGCGCGCTAAAGGGGGCGGTTCCGGAACCATTGATGATGCTCAAGAAACCTTCGAGGGCGGATTCTTTTGCGATAAAGCCCAATAGCGGGGGGAGGCCGGCCATGGAGGCCGCGGCAATGGCGGCGGCAGTTGCGATTGCCGGAAGTTGGCGTCCCACGCCCGAGAGTTTGCGGATATCGCGGGTGCCCGTGGCGTGCTCAATAATCCCAACAATGAGAAACAGGGCTGATTTGAAGAGCGCGTGCGCTAGGAGGAGACCAAGGCCAGCCAGCGCCAGTGTGCGTGTTCCTGCGCCCACAAGCAGCGTAATAAGGCCCAGTTGACTGACGGTTCCGTAGGCGAGGAGCACCTTAATATCGGTTTGTCGCAGGGCGCGCCAGCCCCCAACAAGGAGGGTGATGGCTCCCAAACCTAAAACCAGAATTTGCCAAGACAACAGGTGGGAAAACCCGGGGGCCAAGCGGGCCACCAGGTAAACGCCCGCCTTGACCATGGCAGCGGCATGCAGGTAGGCGCTGACGGGCGTGGGGGCGGCCATCGCTGAGGGCAACCAAAAGTGGAGCGGCACGAAAGCCGATTTACTCAGCGCTCCGAACAGCACCAGAATCACGGCAAC
>JAJYRW010000226.1 GCA_021793895.1 Actinomycetes bacterium | reverse complement strand
TTGCTTGCTTTCCGCCGTCGCAGAAGACGCAAACGCGCCAACAATTCCGCAGGTGTCGAAGCCAAGCCAGCGGCGGATTCCACCCCGGTGGAAAGCGTCTAGGAGGGCATCATGGAATTACTAAGTCACATATTTACCAACGCCATGCTTTTCACCATTTTGGTGAAAATGACCCCCATCCTGTTTGCGGCCATCGGCGGAGCCTTCACCCAGCAGGGCAATATTTTGAATATTGGTCTGGACGGCATGATGCTCGTGGGCGCATTCGCGGCCATCTCCGTCGGTGCCTTAACCGGCTCGGCGTGGATGGGTGTGCTCGCCGGCCTGATCGCTGGACTATTGCTGGCGCTGTTGTTCGCGTGGGCCAGCCTGTGGCTCAAAGCCGACTTCATTGTTGTCGGTATTGGCGTGAACTTACTGGCCGCGGGCCTGACCGTGTTCTTGCTCAACTCGGTTTATAAGACATCGGGCAACCTCTCTCCACCCGGGTTCCCGCAACTGATGCGCCTGAACCTCGGCCCGCTGCAAAACATCCCAATTATTGGGCCAGCCATGCAGGGGCAAACCATTTTGGTGCTGCTTGGGCTGTTGCTCGTGCCTGCTGCGTGGTGGGTCATGTTCCGCACCAAATTCGGCGTGCACCTGCGCTCCGTCGGTGAGGATGAAGACGCCGCGCACGCCGCCGGTCTGAAAGTGCGCCGCATCAAAATGAACTCAGTGCTAATTTCCGGGGCGCTGTCGGGAGTGGGCGGGGCCCAACTCGCCATGGCCTCCCTGAACAGCTTCGGGCAAGACATGACCGCCGGCCGCGGATTTATCGCGGTTGCGGCCCTCACCTTCGGTATGGCCCGGCCCCTGGGAACCTTCATCGCCACCCTCATTTTCGGTATCGCGCAGGGCATCGCCGACCAGCTGCAATTCGTGGGCTGGTCCTCATCGCTGGCGTTGATGGTCCCGTACGTAATCACCATTATTGCGCTGGTCTTCGCCGCGCTGCGGGCCCGAGAAAGACCGGGAAAGAAGCGTAAGGACGGCGCCGCGGAACCGCCCACGCATGGTCCACCTATCGCTTCGGTAACCGGTTGATGGGGCGGCTCGCAATTGATCATTTATGAAAGGAACTAACCGATGAGTGCCAAGCCGGTTCTACTTGATTGCGACCCGGGAATCGATGACGCCCTTGCCCTGCTACATCTGGGCGGGATCGGCGGAAAGCTGCTGGGCGTCGCCAGCGTGCACGGCAACGTGCCCGCCACCACCGCTGCCGAAAACGCGGTGCGCATTTTGGACGTCATGGACATGAACGACGTCCCGGTGTGGACGGGAGCGGCCCGCCCCATGGCCCAGCCGCTCCTGACCGCCGAGCACGTGCACGGCCCCGACGGGCTGGGCGGGACGAACAGCGGCGCCCTACCTCGGCCCGTCTCAGACGGCATCGGCGCGGTAAAAATTGTCGAGATGGCTCACGCCCACCCCGGCGAATTCACGCTCGTGGCCGTGGGGCCGTTGACCAACTTGGGTCTGGCCCTGCTGCTGGAGCCAAATTTGCCCGACTTGATCCCGGAAGTAATGATCATGGGCGGGGCAATGCTGCCACCTGGCAACGTGACCGAAAACGCCGAAGCCAACACGTGGCACGACCCCGAGGCAAGCCAATTGGTGATCGAGGCGGCGTGGCAAAAAACATTCGTGACGCTGGATGCCACTATGCAAACCGTGCTCTCAGATGAGCAACTGGGCCAACTCGCCAATTCAGATAATCCGCGCGCAAAATACGCGTGGTCCATCTTGCAGTTCTATCTAGATGCATACGAGCAGTGGCTGGGCCGCAAATCCTGCCCGCTGCACGATCCGCTCGCAATGGCGCTGGCCTTCGACCCGGCGCTGGCCAGCTACGTCACTTATCCAACGCGCGTGGAACTGCGCGGGGAAGCCACACGCGGTTCGCTCGTGCCGGACTTACGCGGAATTGCTAACCCGGAAACCTCAGATGCCAGCGGCGACGTGCGCTACGTAGACGAACTGGATGTCGAGCGGTTCCAGGCGAAGTTCTTGGAATCGCTCACCTCGGATTCGCTGCAGCGCGGCTGACGCATCTACCCGCTGCACAGGCCCTGACATCCCCCGCTCACCTAGGAGGCACGCGATGGCAAAGAAGATCATTTTGGACTGCGACCCCGGCCACGATGACGCAATCGCACTTTTGCTCGCACACGGTAGCCCAGAAATCGAACTGCTGGCGGTCACCACCGTGGCAGGGAACCAAACACTGGAGAAGGTCACGCGTAACGCGCTCGCCGTTGCAACCATCGGCAACATCACGGATGTTCCCATTGCAGCCGGAGCGGGCGTTCCGCTGGTGCGCCCCCAAATTGTGGCTGCGGATATCCACGGTGACTCGGGTATGGACGGCCCCGAACTACCGGAACCAACTGTTGATCTCGACCCACGCCATGGCGTCGACCTCATCATCGAGACGATCATGAATCACCCACCCGGTGAGGTCACGCTCGTGCCCACCGGCCCGCTGACGAACATCGCGATGGCCATCCAGCGTGAACCGGAAATCGTCCACCGCGTCGCTGAGGTCGTTCTCATGGGCGGGGGATATTCCAAGGGCAACACGACGCCGGCGGCGGAATTCAATATTTTGGTTGACCCCGAAGCCGCTTCCGTGGTGTTTAACGCCGACTGGTCGGTCACCATGGTCGGGCTGGACTTAACCCATCAAGCGGTCGCGACGCCCGACGTTGTGGAACGCTTCGCGCAGCAGGGAACCCCAGCAAGCCAGTTCGTGGTGGACCTGCTGGAATTCTTCGGCCGCATGTATAAAAAGGCGCAAGACTTCGACGCCCCGCCGGTCCATGACGCGTGCGCAGTGGCACGGGTCATCGATCCGTCGGTCATGGTCGTCCAGCCCGCTCACGTGGTGGTCGAACTTGCCGGCACGTACACGGCCGGCATGACGGTCACCGACTTTCAAGGCCGCGGCGGCGTCCCGCGACGCACCCAAGTCGCAACTGAACTAGACCGCGGAAAATTCTGGAACCTGGTCGTCGACGCTGTTGCCGCCGTCGGCTCTAACTGAGGAGCACGCCCATGACAATCATCAAACTCTCCGAAGAAGTAGCCGACGCTCTGGCCGAAAACCGCCCCGTCGTCGCGCTGGAATCCACGATTATTTCCCACGGTTTTCCGCGGCCTCAAAACCTCGAAGTGGCGCACACTTTTGAAAAAGTCCTCACCGATATGGATGTTGCGCCAGCCACCATCGCCCTCATCGACGGCGTCCCGCATGTGGGCCTAGATTCTTCGCAAATTGACCGCATCGCCAATGACACATCCGTAATCAAGGTTTCGGGACGTGATCTTGGCTTGGCCATGACCCAAAAGGTGACGGGTGCAACCACGGTAGCGGCGACGTCCATACTTGCCCATCAAGCGGGAATCCGCGTTTTCTCCACCGGTGGCCTGGGCGGAGTCCATCGCGGGGCATCGGACTCTTTTGACGAATCTGCCGACTTAACGACGCTCTCGCGCACACCGATCACCGTGGTGGCCGCGGGTGTGAAGTCAATTTTGGATATTCCCGCCACGCTGGAGCGCCTCGAGACGCTGGGAATCACGGTGGCTGGCTATCGCACCAAGCAGTTTCCGGGTTTTTACCTCTCTGATTCCGGGTACAGCCTGGACTGGCGGGTGGCGTCGGCTGCCGAG
>JAJYRW010000225.1 GCA_021793895.1 Actinomycetes bacterium | reverse complement strand
CGCGTGCTCTACCTATCTAACTCCCTTTTCACGCCCGAACAGTTGCGTGAGCGGCTGCTCCCCAGCGGGCTCGACGTGCCCGTGGAATCCATCTGGACTTCGGCCCTCGCCACCGCCCACTTCCTTTCCGATCAGGCCCCGGGCGGCAGTGCCTACGTGATTGGCGAAGACGGGCTCCACGTCGCGCTCGACGAGGCGGGCATTAAACGAAATGACCGCAATCCCGATTTTGTGGTCTTGGGTGAAAACCACACCTTCTCAATTGAGGAACTCACCCAGGCGGTGCGGTTAGTTATGGACGGCGCCCGCTTTGTCGCCACGAACCCGGACGTCACCGGGCCTGGTCCCAACGGTGCCGTAATTGCTACGGGAGCCGTTGCCGCGATGATCACCACGGCGACCGGTAAGCAACCCTATTTTGTGGGCAAGCCGAACCCGATGATGTTCCGGTCGGCTTTGAACCGTATCGATGCGCACTCGGAGAACACAGCGATGGTGGGCGACCGCATGGATACCGATATCGTCGCCGGAATCGAAGCGGGCTTGGCCACCTTCTTAGTCTTGACCGGATCGACGGCGGAATCCGATTTGGAACGCTTCTCGTTCCGCCCCTCGCGCGTACTGCCCGGTATCGGAGACCTGGTAGACCTCGTCTAGTTCGTCTAATTCACCGCGGTCGCTCGGGCCCTTGTGCGCCAAGTTTCCGCCCAAATAAGTCCGCTCACGACCACGATTCCGGCGATAATAAGTAACAAAACCTGAGGCCAGTTCGATTCAGGAACCAACAGGGTGCGATCTTCGCCCTGCCACGGCCACAGGGCACGCAGCGAACCGGCCATGAGCCCGGTCATGATTGCCAGCGTGATCCGATGGTGGTTTTCGAGCAGAAATGCCAGACCTTTCACAAAAAGTGCCAGCCCGATGGTGGCTCCCAACAGGAAGACACCGATATAGGCGAGATCGCGATCATTGAGTGCCGCCAGCGTCGCTTCGTAAATGCCGACGCTTAATAAAATGAAAGACCCTGACACTCCGGGTAGGACAAGCGCGCAAATGGCGATGGCCGCCATTACGCCCACAAAGATCAAGTTCGGTTCGGCACTGTGCGCGGGCGGTAGCCCGGTCAAAAAGCCGGTTGTTAGCGCCGCGAGCGCTGCGAGGGCAATTTCACGCGGCCCCCACCGGCCCACCATTCGAAACGGCACGACCAATGAGGCCAAAATTAGGCCTCCAAATACCGCACGGGATTCCACCGGATTTGCGGTGATGATTGGCTCTAAGACCTTCGCTCCAATTAGGAGCGCCGCCACCATTCCGATAAGGGCGGGAACAACTACGCGCCATTTGGCGGAACGAAAAATCTGCCCCGCTGTGCGCCGATCTCCGCTGACGAGTAGGCGCGCCGATGTCACCACGTGCCCGGCAGCTCCGATGAGATCTTCAAAAATACCGACTACGAGCGCGACCGTGCCCCCGGATACACCGGGCACAATCTCTGCTACTCCGATAAGCCCGCCCCGCACCACATTTAGAGCGTGCCGCGGCACGGAATTTTGTGACTGCTCTTTCGACTGCGTCATTAGGCCGTGGGTGGCAGGCCCAGGTCGGTGAGTGAGAGCGCCGCCAAATAGGGCAGTCCCTCGGCTTCGATGCGCTCGCGGGCACCGGTGTCCCGATCGACAATTACTGCCACGGCGACCACTTCGGCGCCGGCGTCACGCAGCGCCTTTACCGCGGTCAGAGCAGACCCGCCCGTGGTGGACGTATCTTCGACGGCAACCACTCGTCGTCCAGAAACATCGGGTCCTTCAACCAGACGCTGAAGCCCGTGGGACTTGGTTTCTTTCCGCACCACGAAGGCGTCCAGATTCAGTCCCCGCGAGGCGGCGGCGTGCAAGATAGCGGTGCCCACCGGATCAGCGCCCATAGTCAGGCCCCCGACGGCGTCGACATCGTCGGGTCCAAAACCGCTCTCTTCCAGCATGTCGAGCATCACGTGCCCAATGAGCGGGGCAGCGCGGTGATGCAAGGTGGCGCGGCGCAGGTCGACGTAGTAGTCCGCCTCCTTGCCCGAGGCCAGCGTGACGTTGCCATGAACCACGGCGAGGTCGTTGATTAATTGCGCGAGCTCTGCGCGCGTGTCATGCGAGGTTGAATTGGTCACGGCTAAAGGTTAACCGGTCGGTGTAACCAAGGAGAAAACGGAACCGGGCACGCCGGATTGCGAGCCGCCGCCGGGAAGACACTCAGGCACTGTTTTGCCTCCGTAATAACCGCAGGCGCGCGATGGGTGCTTAAGGGTAAACCCGAAAGCGGCGGCGGACCCGAACTAAGCGGCCGCTAATCCCAGTTAACGCCGTCGTCCCAAACGCGCCAGCGGCAGTCAGCTCAACGGCGCGTGACTCACCACGATGGCGAGTTCCACCCGGGAGCCAATCTCCAATTTGCGGAAGATACTTGTCAGGTGCACCTCGATGGTGCGCACAGACACAAACAGCGCTGCCGCCGCTTCACGATTGGTGGCACCGCTCGCAATTATTTGGGCGACTTCCCGTTCGCGGTCGGTCAAGGTGGTGGCCCACCGGGGGAGGATTCTTACGCGTAAGTCATCGAGGACGATCGCGGCCTGGGCCGCTGCCTCCGCATTTGGTTCCTGCGTCCCTGGCGTAGTTGCCGGGGCGTTGCGCGTGAGTTCCTCAGCCCAGCCCTGCGCCAAACCGGAGACGGCAATAGCTCCAACCTCATCAAACAGCATCGCGGCCCGCATAAAAGATTCTGCGGCCGACGTCGCCGCGGCATTAGCAGCCGCGCGGCGCCCAGCAATCAGGTGCCGCAGCGCCATCTCGAGCGCATCGACATCCACATCAGCCTTGACAGCGTCTTGCGGCGCTAGCGAATCCAAGTTGAAGACCATCATTTCGTGTGCCGGGGGCGCCGGTAGTGCGAGCAGCTTGGAAATATCGACGAAATTGGGGCGCAAAATGAGGGGGAGGACCCCAAATTTCGTGTTGCGGGTCATTTTCATCAATGTTTCGGCTTCGCGCGTCTCCCCAGCAATAAGGTGCGCCGTTGCCCGATTGGCAAACAGTTCGGCGCGCACGCTCGGGGCGAACGGAATGGGCACCAACTTTTCTAATACCGTCGCCAACTCGTCTACTTCGCCGGTGCGCAGCACCGACAACCGGCCCGCTATCACGCAGATGAGCCCGCCAAAAGGCAGCGCCATCGGCAGCGTAAACACGGCCTGCTGCAGTGATTTATGTGCACCCGACATGTTGCCCGTCGCGTACTCGATGATGATGTCGGCCAGATGTAAATAGGCCTCCAGCAGCGGGGTGATCGAGTTGCCGCGCGAGTCGCCGTCGTGGAATTCCGGCTCCCACGGCGAGGTCGTGGCCGGGCTCAATTCCGATATCGCGGCGGTCAAAACCCGGCGCGCTTCAGTGACCGCCCCCGTCCCCACCAGCGACAGCGCGCGCACAATCCGCGCCGCCACGTTGAAGATCGGATCACTCAGCGGCAGAGTGGGCAGGTCGAGGCCCGAATCCGGGCGGCCCGTGAGCGTTTGGACCCAGGCGCGCAACAGCTCCACGCGCGCGGTCTCGACGTGCGAATCCGCAGGATCCATTGCCTCCAAAAGAGTGAATGCGGCATCGAATTCGCCGCGCTCGGTATGAAACACGGCAGCCAGTTGTTGTGTATGAATATCGTGGCCACCGCTTTGCAAGATTTCTTC
>JAJYRW010000224.1 GCA_021793895.1 Actinomycetes bacterium | reverse complement strand
CCGATCTACGCCGACTCCGACCCGGACCTCAACTCCGACTCCGACGCGGACCTCGACGCCAACTCCGAAGCCGACAAAGACGGAAAAACCCAAACCGGAGCCGCCCAGCGGGGGCAGCTCCGTCGGTTCGGCTACAAAGGGTAAAAATGCGCTGGCGTGGGCGCGGAAACAACTGGGCAAGCCCTATGTTTATGGCGCGGCGGGCCCGAACTCTTTTGACTGTTCGGGTTTGACGATGCGCGCGTGGCAGCACGGGGCGAGCGTGTCGCTGATGCGCACCAGCCGCGACCAATATCGGACGGCCAAGAAGATCGCGTATAGCGATTTGCGTCCCGGTGACCTGGTGTTTTGGGGCACCAACCCCAATGATCCAAGTTCGGTTTACCACGTGGCGATGTATGCCGGGAATAACACCGTGGTCGAGGCGCCGCGCACCGGTTTGAATGTGCGTGAGATTTCGCTGGCGCAGCGCGGAACGTCGAATATGATGCCGTATGGCGGCCGGCCTTAGCGCCGGCTAACCCAGCTGCGGCCGGCTTTAGCTACGGCCGCCCCGCTTACATTTCCGGCGGGATGGCCCCGTCGACGTCCTTACCGCCACTGTCTAAGAAGCGCTGCCGCGAGCGGCGAATTTCCTCTTCAGCCGCCGCCCGATCCACCCAGTGGGCTCCCTCTACTGATTTGCCCGGCTCGAGTTCTTTATAAACCTCGAAGAAGTGTTGAATTTCTAACCGGTGGAACTCCGAGACGTCCTCGATGTCTTGGCGCCACTGCGCGCGGCGATCCCCAAGCGGAACGCACAGCACCTTGTCGTCGCCCCCGGCCTCATCGCGCATCCGGAACATGCCCAGCGCGCGGGCCCGAATCAGGCAGCCGGGAAAGGTTGGTTCTTCGAGAAGTACGAGCGCGTCGAGCGGGTCACCGTCTTCCCCGAGCGTGCCCTCAATAAACCCGTAGTCGTCGGGGTAGCGGGTTGAGGTGAATAGCATCCGATCGAGCCGGATACGCCCGGAAGTGTGGTCCACCTCGTATTTATTGCGCTGCCCCTTGGGGATCTCGATTGTGACGTCGAACTGCACGTGTGCTCCTCAGTAGTGTTCGCCAGGTAAATATACGGCGTCCCGGCCGGTCCGCGCGCTACCCTTATCTACAACAGCCTCGTTGCGTCATCCAGGCCGGATGGCCTCTAGTCTGGCCCAAAGCGGGGGAGGGTGACGAATTCAGCCCCCAACTTGTGACCGCTTAACGCCGGACGCGGGAAATGCGGCAGGGAAAATCAGGAAGGGTTTGCGTGAGAAAGTCGCGGAAGACGGGCGTCACCGTCCTGGTGCTCGCGCTCGTGGTGGGCGGCTACGTCGCGGCTGACGCCTACGACATCGTCCCCGGTGTTTTAACGCTCGAGCCCCCACCACCTGACCCACAAGCCCCCGCCGCCGCCCCCGGTGCAATCGCTCCGCCCACTGGCCCCGAACCGGACTGGACACTGAGCGCTGATGCCCCGATGCCCGATACTTCCGAGCTGCAGGCCATCATTAAAAAACGCGCCGATTCCGAAATTGCCGATGCGCTGAGCGCTTATGTAGTCGACGCGCAAACCGGGACCGTCCTGCTCGATCATGAGGCCACGACCGCTCGAACTCCGGCGTCTACGGCAAAGCTCTTTTCCGGGCTGCTAGCTCTCGACGTGCTGGGTCCCAACCGCACGCTAACGACCAAGGTTGTCCAGGGCAGCGCCGATGAGGTGGTTTTGGTGGGCGGCGGGGACGTATTACTGGGAGTGGATGACAGCGACCCGGAAGCGCTGGTAGGCCGCGCGGGACTGGGCACCTTAGCGGCGGAGACCGAGCGTCACTTGTCTTTAAAGGGCACCAAATCGGTACGCGTGGTCCTTGATGACACCCTGTTTGAGGGAAATGACATTCATCCGAGTTGGAACCCTGACCTTGTCGACGCCCACCTGGCCCCGCCTATCACGCCCATCGCGATCAATGAGGGCAAATTACGCGACCCGCAGTATGCAGATGACTCCTCCCCACCGCGGTATAAAGACATGGCCTTGGACGCCGCCCAGGTCTTCGCAGCCGCCCTGGAAGAGCGCGGGATCACCGTGGAGGGCAACGTCACGCGCGGCACCCAACCCAAAGAGGCAGAAACCATCGCTGCAGTCCAATCAGCCCCGGTCGCAGAAATCGCCCACCAGGCACTCCTAGTCTCCGACAACGTCTTGGCCGAGGTTTTGGCCCGCCTCATCGCCCTGGAAATCGGCTACCCGGCCAGCTTCTCCGGCGGCGCCCAGGCCATGGCCCACCAACTGGAAAAAATGGACTTAGACACCGCCGGCGTCAAACTCGTCGATGGCAGCGGACTCTCGCCCGAGGCACTCATCACCCCGCGCCTGGAAGTGCAGCTTTTGAAGTACGCGCTGGAAAACCCCGCAATGAAGGACGGCGTCGCCCACCTTCCGGTTGCTGGCTTGAGCGGGACGCTGAGTTCTCGGATCGAAAAATCGCAGGGGAGCGGCACGGTGCGCGCCAAAACCGGGGGCCTGACCGGTGTGCGTTCGCTGGCGGGAACGATTGTGACTGCCGATCAACGACTTCTGATTTTTTCGATCATGGCTGATCCCAACTTTCCGGACGGCGGTTGGATCGCCCAGCGCAACATCGATGCGATCGCTCAGGACATCGCCGCCTGCGGCTGTCAGGAACCCGCAGGTGATTAGGCGCCCGGAATTGTTCATGACTACGGTTGAACTGTGACGACAACGCCGCTGGACTGGAAACTCGCTCAAGACACTGCCGCTCGCCTGGCGCGCCCGGGCCCGAAAGCAAGCCTGATGGAACGGCGCGAACTCATCGCAGATTTGCGCCGCAGCGCCAGTGATGCCGTCGCAGTAGTTGCCGACACCACCGAATTAGCCCCGGCCAATGAGGCACAGGTGCTCGTTTTGGACCGGGCAAACTGGTCGCGCAGCGTGATCGCGGGCCTATCGACCATGATCGGTCCAGCTGTCCCGAAAACAACGCCGGGAACCGCCCGCGGCGCCGGATTCGAAGTTGGGGCGCTGGTCGCGATTTTGGCCTCGCGGGTGCTGGGGCAATATGACCCGTGGGCCGGGACCGAACCGGGCCGGCTCTCTTTGGTGGCGCCCAACGTGCTGGCCGCCGAAAAGGCCCTGGATGCGAACCCGCAGGCATTTCGCATGTGGGTGTGCCTGCACGAACAAACGCACGTCACGCAGTTCGCCAATGCGCCGTGGCTCAGTGAATATATTTCCACCAGCGCCCAAGAACTAACTTCGTCACTGATGAACCGCGAGGCAGCCCGCGAGCGGCTATCCACGCTGCTGCACGGACTGGTCGAATCGCTGCGTGACCCCAAGAGTCCCTCACTCTTAGAGGTAACCGCCTCCGATGCCGAGTTGGAAATGCTGGACCGCATCACGGCGGTCATGTCGCTGCTGGAGGGCCATGCCGACGTGATCATGGACGATGTTGGCGAGGAAATTGTTCCGGGGGTCACGGCAATCCGTAAAGCTTTCGATCAGCGCCGCGCCGGCAAGAGCAAGGACCGCAAGAACACCTGGGATCAAATCGTGCGCAGAATTTTGGGGTTGGACACCAAGATCGCCCAGTACCGGGAGGGCGCCCACTTCGTGCGCTCGGTGGAAAAAAGCGTCGGACGGGCGGGTCTAAACCGCGTGTGGGAGTCCGCCGAAATGCTGCCCACCATTGAAGAAT
>JAJYRW010000223.1 GCA_021793895.1 Actinomycetes bacterium | reverse complement strand
CCGATATTAAGATCACGCTCCACGCCGAGGGCTCGGTTGCGGTTGCCGATAACGGCCGCGGTATCCCAATTGATGCCGAACCACGCACCGGCCTGACCGGTGTCGAGGTCGTCTTCACCAAACTCCACGCGGGCGGAAAATTCGGTGGCGGCTCGTATACGGCCTCCGGTGGTCTCCACGGCGTGGGCGCCTCAGTTGTAAACGCGCTCTCGGCCCGCCTCGATGTCGAAGTCGATCGCGACGGCAAAACCCACCGCATGACCTTCCGCCAGGGGGAACCCGGAGTCTTTGATGACTCAAAAGAAATTTCCCCCAACTCTCCCTTCGAACCGTTCGTTAAGGGTTCACACCTCGAGATCGTGGGCAAGGTCGCCAAAAAGCGCACCGGCACGCGGGTGCGCTACTGGGCTGATCCCCAAATTTTCTTAAAAACCGCAACCTTCTCGGTCGAAGAACTCGAAGCACGTGCCCGCCAGACCGCTTTTTTGGTCCCCAACCTCACCATCGTTATCCGTGATGAACGAGGTTTGCCCGATACCCCGGGTGCCGACGGCCCCTACGAGCAGGTATTCGCACACGAAGGCGGCATCACCGACTTTGTTGAGTTCCTCGCCCCTGATGCGGCCGTCACCGACTTATGGCGCTTCGAGGGCACCGGCAAGTTCACCGAAACGGTTCCCGTCCTCGACAGTAACGGGCACATGGCTTCGGCTGAGGTTGAACGTGAATGCGCCGTCGACATCGCGCTGCGGTGGGGAGTTGGATACGACACCACGGTGCGCAGTTTCGTAAACATTGTCTCCACCCCTAAAGGCGGCACCCACCTCGCCGGATTCGAACACGGCCTACTGCGCACGCTCCGTAAAACGGTCGAAGCGCGCGCCAAGCACCGCCGGGCGCTCGGATCCGAACGCATCGAAAAGGACGACGCCCTGGCGGGCCTGACGGCAGTTGTCACGGTCCGCCTGGCGGAACCGCAGTTTGAGGGGCAAACCAAAGAGGTTCTAGGTACCGCAGCCGTGCGCTCCATCGTCGCGCGCGTATTGGAAAAAGAACTCACCGACCAGCTCAACGCCACCAGCCGGGACGCCAAACTTCAGGCCGAACGGTTACTGGAAAAAGTCGTGGCCGAAACCCAGGCCCGGGTTACGGCGCGCAAGCAAAAAGAAATTTCCCGCCGCAAGAACGCGCTGGAAACTTCAACTTTGCCCTCGAAACTTGCTGATTGCCGCTCTGATGACGTCGAGCGCAGCGAACTGTTCATCGTCGAGGGAGACAGCGCGCTGGGGACCGCGAAACTGGCCCGCTCGAGTGACTACCAGGCGCTGCTGCCGATCCGCGGAAAGATACTCAACGTCCAAAAATCTTCCGTCGCCGAGATGCTGAAAAATGCGGAATGCGCGGCTATCATCCAGGTCATCGGCGCCGGTTCTGGGCGTACCTTCGATTTGGATGCGGTGCGCTACGGCAAAGTCGTGATCATGA
The DNA here is from genome assembly GCA_021793895.1 of Actinomycetes bacterium. The sequence goes on along the minus strand of JAJYRW010000223.1, from coordinate 2,289 downwards.
CGGACGCCGACGTGGACGGCGCCCATATCCGCACCTTGCTATTGACTCTGTTTTTCCGTTACATGCGCCCGCTGGTCGAGGCAGGCCGCGTCTACGCAGCCGTCCCACCCCTGCACCGAGTCGAAACGATCGGGGCGGGGCGCAAACCCAACGAAATGATCTACACCTACTCCGATGCGGAACTCGAAGCTGTGCTGGGTGATCTGCACCGCAAGAAGCGCCGCTATAAGGAACCCATCCAACGCTATAAGGGCCTGGGTGAAATGGACGCCGATCAGCTCGCTGAGACCACGATGGATCCGGCCCACCGCACACTGCGGCGGGTGCGGTTGGACGACGCGGCGCGAGCCGAAGAGGTTTTCGAACTCCTAATGGGCTCGGAGGTCGCCCCGCGGAAGGACTTTATTGTCGCGGGCGCCGAAGAACTCGATCAAGAGCGCATTGACGTCTAGCCAATAGCGGTAACCGGACCGCTGAGGGCAACGCCTGACCCATCGCGTCGCTCATCGATTTCTGGCAGGTCTACGGCCGCCCCTGTTTCATCTACCGCAAACGGGGGCTGTGGCCCGGCCCATGCGGTCAGGAGCACATCCTCACCCCGCAGGAACCGCTGGACGCGCACGCCCTGCGTGGCCCGCCCCTTAGGCGGATAGAGCGCTAACGGGGTGACCTTCGCAGCACCGGCTTCCGTGCCCGGCAGCGCGGTGGAGCTCCCCGCGATGGATACAGTTACGGACTCTTCGATATCCGCCTCGCGGACCGCACCAAAGAAAATGACCTGCGCATCGGCGCCGACCTTAATCCCGGCCATTCCACCCGCCATGCGTCCTTGGGGGCGCACCAAACTAGCTTCGAAGCGCAAGAGGCGGGCATCAGAGGTAATAAACACCAACTGCGCCTCATCCGGGGCGACATCCACGCCCACGACTTCGTCGCCGTCCTTCAAGGTGATTACTTCCCACTCCTCGCGATTGGGGTAATCGGTTGCCACCCGCTTCACCACGCCATTGCGGGTGCCCAAGGTCAGGGGAGCGGCATCCTCGGCCAAACTTGCTAACCCGACGACGCGTTCCCCGGGAGCCAGCGCCACTAGGTCCGCGACCGGGAAGCCTCCGGCCAGGCTTACGGTGCCGTGGCTGGGAGGCAGGGTGGGTAAGTCCACCACTTGGAGGCGCTTGAGCAGGCCCTGGGAGGTGATTACCCCAATCTCGGAGCGCGAGGTGGTCGCAATGACATTGCGCAGCGCATCGTGGCTGCGGCGGTCTTCGCTGCGTTCGAGCGGCTCTTCACTCGAGGTGCGAGCAATCAAACCGGTGGCAGAAAGCACCACCTGGCACGGGGAGTCCGCAATTTCGAGCGACATCTTGGCGGCCGCGCGCGCGGAAATCGTCTCCCCGGAATCCTCGAGCAAGATCGTACGCCGCGGGGTAGCGTGCTCGGCCGCAACCTGCGCCAATTCATCGGAAACGACTGCGCGCAGGCGACCCTCGTCGTCCAAAATCTCCCGCAGCTGTGCGATCTGCTTGGCTAACTCCTCCTTCTCGCGTTCCAAATCTAAGCGCGAGAATTTCGTCAGGCGCCGCAGGCGCAATTCCAGGATGTATTCGGCTTGCGTTTCGGACAGATCAAATACCTGCATCAGGCGACCGCGCGCGGCATCGGCATCATCGGAGGAACGGATTACCTCGATGACCTCGTCGATATCCAAAATCGCGATGAGCAGCCCCTCCACCAGGTGCAGGCGCTCCAGGCGGCGGGCGAGGCGGAACTCGGAACGGCGCCGCACCACCGATAAGCGGTGGTCGACGTAGACGTGCAGCAGTTCCAACAGGCCCAGAGTGCGGGGTTGCCCTTCGACGAGGGCGACGTTGTTAATGCCGAAAGAATCTTCCATCGGTGTGAGCCGGAAGAGCGCGGTGCGCACCGCATCGGGGTCAAAGCCGCTCTTTAGCTCGATGACCAGGCGCAGCCCGTGGGCGCGGTCGGTCAGATCGGTCACGGCCGCAATACCGGTGAGCCGCTTTGCTGCCACCGCGGTCTTAATACGCTCAATTACCCGTTCGGGCCCCACGCCATAGGGCAGCTCGGTAACCACTATGCCCTTGCGGCGTTTGGTGACGTTCTCGATCGACGTTGTGGCTTGCGTGCGGAAGGTGCCGCGCCCGGTGCGGTAGGCATCCCGTACACCGTCGAGCCCGACAATGCGGCCGCCCGTGGGCAGATCCGGGCCGGGCACAAAACGCATGATGTCTTCTAGCGAAGCATCCGGGTTATCGATTAGGTGGCGTG
>JAJYRW010000222.1 GCA_021793895.1 Actinomycetes bacterium | reverse complement strand
GCAGATGCGGAAGGTGAACTGGACGAGGAAGGCGAAATTGACGAGAGCCTTACCTTCCAAAACTCAGATCCGGTCGGAACCGGCCCGTTCGTAGTGGAAAACGTCGCCGACCAGGCCTACACCCTCGTTCCAAACGAAAACTATTGGGACGAAGGCAAACCCTCGCTCGAAAAGGTCACCTATATCGGTGTTGATGACAACCAGGCCGGTGAAGATCTCCTGCGCCAGGGCAGAGTCGACTGGGTCGCCATGTTTATTCCCGATGCGGACGCCGTTACTGACGGCAGCCCGATCGACATGATTAACACCCCAACAGACCCAACGACGATTTACACCTGCGCCAATGCCGACCTGGGCTGTGAAGGCCCGCAAACTGACCCGGCAGTGCGCCAGGCTCTGAATCTGGCAATCGACCGCGGCGACATCATCGACAAGGCTTTCGTTGGCCACGCCATCCCGGGTTCCCCCTCGCTGATGCTGCCTGAACGTGACGATGACTGGCTACCGGAAGGGGCGCCCGCGGCCGCACCGGAAAGCGCTGACATTGAAGGCGCAAAAGCAATTCTCGAAGACGCCGGTTATGCCCTTAATGGCGATGGCATCTACGAGAAGGACGGCGTAGTGGTCGAGATGGATCTGACCTCACCTTCTGGCTGGACCGACTACAATGATGCGGCCACACTGATCGAAGAACAGACCATGCAGGCTGGCATCAAGGTGAACTCCGCCCAGATTTCACAGCAGGAGTATGACGATGCCCGCTGGGCCGGGGAATTTGAACTGACCTTGGCAGGCGTTGTTGGCTCGCAGGTTGCTGACCCATACCAGGTATTCGATGAGTGGGTAGCTGGCTACTCCACCGCTGAGGTAGGCGAACCGGTACCGCCGGGCGCTTTTGGTTTCACCCGCTATGCCAACGATGAGGTTGATGCGGCTATTAAAGAGGCGGCAAAGACCGTTGACGTGGACGAGAAGAAGGAAGCCTACGGCGTGGTAATTAACGCGCTGGTTGAAGACCTTCCCTACATCCCCGTTGTAACCAACGCGTCAATGACGTTCTACAACGCGGAGAAGTTCACTGGGTGGCCAACCGAAGACGACCTTTACATGTATCCGCCGTCGTGGGGCGCGATTTCCTCGGGCGTCATCCTTGGCAACCTGCAAACAGCGAACTAATTAAGAAATGAAAATGTCGCTGAGGAGGGTCTCAACCACGGAAAGGGGCGGCAAGAAGTGAAATTCTACGTCCGCAAGTTCGCTTTCTATCTGATCACCCTGTGGGCAGCAATCTCGTTGAACTTTGCATTACCGAGAATGATGCCCGGTGACCCGGCCACGATCATGCTCTCGAAGATGTTCAGATCCGGAACACCAACTCCAGAGCAGATCAAAGCAGTTGAGTCCCTCCTCGGCGGCACCAAGGACATGTCCCTGTGGGACCAGTACTTGGACTATTGGCAAAGAATATTTTCTTGGGATCTGGGCATTTCGATCACGAACTTTGTTCCCGTAACGGAACTCATTGGAAGCGCCCTTCCCTGGACACTTGGGCTGGTTGGCCTGGCGACTATCTTGTCGTTCCTGATCGGAATAATCGGCGGAGCCATCATTGGTTGGAAGCGCGGTACCGTCCTGGACCACATCATTCCCGCCACGACCCTGATGCAGTCCATCCCGTACTTCTGGGTCGCAATGGTCATGGTCTTTATCTTCTCAACCAGTTTGGGGTGGTTCCCCAACGTCTGGGCCTATGACGCCTACGGGTTCTCCGAGCCGGAGTGGAGCTGGGACTTCATTAAATCGGTGCTTCTCCACGGCACATTGCCGGCCATCACCATCATTATTTCGGCCGTGGGCGGCTGGCTGCTTGGCATGCGGAACATGATGGTCTCGACACTGTCCGAGGACTTCATCACCACCGCCGAAGCCAAGGGACTGCGCTCCGGTCGCATTATGTGGGGCTACACCGTTCGGAACGCCGTAATGCCCTCGATCTACGGCTTCGCCGTCTCACTAGCATTCGTCGTTGCGGGTTCGGTTGTTATGGAACAGGTGTTCAGTTATCCCGGCATCGGCAAACTGCTCATTTCCTCCGTCCGCGATAACGACTTCGCGCTCATGCAAGGAGTCTTCCTCGTAATCACAATGACGGTGCTGGTGGCGAACTTCCTCATGGATATGTTCTACGGATTCATCGACCCAAGGGCGCGGCACAATGCCTAAGAACACAGAACTCGACATCACGGCATCCCCCACAGCTGCCGCCGCGACCGAAAACGGAGCGGTTCAGGGCGAAGAAATCGAAGTAGTAAAAGCTCCGGATGCTAAGCCCGCGCGCATCGTCCGGTTCGGGCGCTACTTAAAAAATAATCCGAAATTCACCGTTGGCCTGTCGATTGTGATTGCGGTTGTTGCCTTTTCGTTTATTGCGCCGTTCTTTACGCAGAACCCGCGCTTTTATGACAATCCTGCTTATGATCCGCCCAGCGCGGACCACCTTTTGGGAACAACCAAGTTGGGCCACGACATGCTGGCCCAACTCGCCCACGGATCACGCGGCTCACTCATCGTCGGCGTCACCGCGGGTGTGATTGCCGTTATTTTGTCCGTGCTTTTTGGAGTCGTGGGTGGCTACCTCGGCGGCTGGACTGATGAAATTTTATCGCTGTTCACCTCGGTAATGCTGGTCATTCCGGGCCTGCCGCTCGCGATTGTGCTCTCTGCTTATTTGTCGAGCCGCAGCCTGTGGCTGGTGGCCTTGGTTTTAGCTATTACCGGCTGGGCTGGATCAGCGATTGTTTTGCGATCCCAAGCTAGATCGCTGCGAACACGCGACTACGTTTACGCCGCTCGAGTCGCGGGGGAGCGACCACTGCGAATCATTACCGTTGAAATCCTGCCCAACCTGCTGCCCCTCGTCGCGGCGCAGTTCCTCTTCGCGCTCATTTTGGCAATTTTGGGCGAAGCAGGCCTCTCATATTTGGGTTTGGGACCCACCGGTTCCATCACCTGGGGAACAATCCTGAACCAGGCGCAAACTGGCGGCGCGCTCACCATGGGCGCGTGGTGGTGGTTCATTCCCCCGGGCCTCATGATTGCCCTGGTCGGTGGCGGGCTATCGCTCATTAACTTCTCGATTGACGAAATCATTAATCCGAAGTTGCGCTTCGCGCCGGAGGCCGCAAAGCGGGCCCGCAAGATTGAGAAGCGGCTCGCAAAGCGTCAGGCCAAGAAAGCAAAGGTGGCAGCATGAGCCTGCAAGAACTAATTGGCGCTGGCACCAAGAAAGACCTCTGGGGTCAGCCGGTGCTCACAGCGGAAAACGTCTCAATTACATATGAGGTTGATCCGCCGGTGCACGCTGTAAAAAACGTTTCGCTAACGCTGAAGCGCGGTGAAATCCTGGGCCTGGCTGGAGAGAGCGGCTGCGGTAAAACCACGCTCGCCTTCGGAATGAACCAGTTGTTAAAGCCGCCGGCCCACTTCCGGGAAGGGAAAGTCACCTTCCATGACGAGTCCGGCGAAGACATCATTGTCTCCGAACTCGTGGGTGAAAAACTACGTCGCTTCCGCTGGGACAAAATCTCGATGGTCTTTCAGGGAGCGATGAACTCCCTAAACCCGGTAGTTACCGTGCGCAAGCAACTCCATGACGTGTTCACCACCCACCGGCCTGGAATGAGGAAAGACGAGCGGGAGGCCCGTTCGGCACGCTTGCTCGAGCGGGTGAATGTGGACCCGCGGCGCTTGGGCAGCTACGCCCATGAACTCTCGGG
>JAJYRW010000221.1 GCA_021793895.1 Actinomycetes bacterium | reverse complement strand
CGCTTTCTTCCTGGCTCAGCGGACGCTACGTACTGCGGGCGGGGCGCAAAATGGTGGTGTGGGGTCTGGTCCTAGTGCTCCTGGGGCTCGCCGGAACACAGGCCTCGGTATTTGCTGTTGGAACTGCTACCTCAGTTGGCTGGTGGATGGCCTTCCCGCTGTTCATCGCGGGAATCGGTTCGGGAATCATCATTTCCCCCAACCAGACCCTCACCCTCGTTGAAGTTCCCGTCGTGCGCGGCGGGTCAGCGGGCGGCGTACTGCAAACTGGGCAGCGGATGGGCACATCGGTGGGTATCGCGGTGGTCGGCGCACTGTACTTCGCCGGCGCTAATACGCATCCGGTTACCGCGGTCAGCAACGGGTTGTGGGCCACCATCGGCCTGACCGCAGTTTCCCTCGGTGTTGGGATTACCGACCTGCTCATGCGTAAGTCGGCCGAAAAATAATCGCCTACTCCACCCAACCCAGCGACTTTTCTACCGCCTTTTGCCAGGTGCGATAACGCTTCTCTCGCTCGGCCGCCGGCATTTGCGGCTGCCATCGGTGATCTTCTTGCCAATTTTGGACGACGTCACTCACGTTGGTCCAAAACCCCACCGCCAGACCGGCCGCGTAGGCGGCCCCCAGCGCGGTGGTTTCGGCGACCTGCGGGCGCACCACGTCGATGCCGAGTATGTCGGCTTGAAATTGCAAGAGCAGTTCGTTTTCGACCATGCCGCCATCGACGCGCAACTCGGTAAATTCTACTTCCGTATCCGCCTGCACCGCTTGCAGCACGTCGCGGGTTTGAAACGCGGTAGCCTCCAGCGCGGCGCGGGCGATATGTGCCTTATTCACGTATGAGGTAAGACCAACCAGGGCGCCGCGGGCATCGGGTCGCCAGTAGGGCGCGAATAAGCCTGAAAATGCCGGTACAAAATACGCACCACCGCTGTCTGGAACGCTGCGCGCTAGGCCCTCAATCTGATCAGCGGTGCTGAAGAATCCGAGATTATCGCGCAGCCACTGCACGAGTGAACCAGTAACGGCAATGGAACCTTCTAAGGCGTAGACGGGCGGTTGATCCGCAAACTGATAGGCAAGTGTTGTAAGAAGGCCGTTGTGCGAGGTGATCGCTTCCGCCCCGGTATTAACTAGCAGAAAATTCCCGGTGCCGTAGGTGTTTTTAACACTCCCGCGTTCAAAACAGGTCTGGCCCACAGTTGCCGCATGCTGGTCCCCCAAAATCCCGCTGATGGGAACATTAGGCAGAAGGCCGCCACTTCGCCCATAGCCATAAATTTCGGAACTCGAATGCACGCGCGGAAGGATTTCCAGCGGAAGGCCGAAATCGGCAGCAATGTCGGCATCCCACTCCAATTTATGCACGTCAAAAAGCAGGGTGCGCGAAGCGTTGGTGACGTCGGTTGCGTGGATGCCGCCCTCGGGGCCGCCCGTCATGTTCCACAACAACCAGGAGTCAATGGTTCCGGCAGCTAGTTCCCCGTTCTCGGCACGGGCCTGCGCGCCGGGCACGTGGTCCAGTATCCAGCGCATTTTTGGCGCTGCGAAATATGTTGCCAGCGGCAATCCCACCCGGGAGCGGTAGCGATCAACACCGCCGTCGTGGGCCAGATCATCGCAAATATCTTGGGTGCGCACGTCCTGCCACACGATGGCGTTGTAGATGGGTTTGCCAGATTTGCGATCCCAAATGATGGTGGTTTCGCGCTGGTTGGCGATTCCAACGGCCGCCAAATCACCGGCAGTAAGCTCGCCGCGGGCCAGCGCTAAACCGACGACTTCCCGGGTGACGAGCCAGATTTCTTCCCCGTCGTGTTCAACCCAACCGGCTCGCGGGAAAATCTGGCGGTGCTCCTTTTGCGCGCTGGCATGGATTTTGCCTTCCACGTCAAAAATAATGGCCCGAGTGGACGTGGTGCCCTGATCAATCGCGAGCACAAAACGCGTCATTGTTTTATTCCACCACCGCTAATAGTTCGGTCAGGGCGGTGATCGTGAATTCGGCCGGGCCGGAGGGCATGGGCAAATCCGGGGTAATGAGCATCACCGCGGTAATACCGGCCCCGTGCGCTCCGTGGGCATCTAGCGGGCGATCACCAATTCCCATACACTCTTCCGGTGCCAAATCGTGGCGCCGCATGAGCTCTAAATACATTTGCGGGTCGGGCTTGCGCGCAAAGCCGTCATCGGGACAAATCAGATCATCGACCATAATTTCACGCGCATTTAATAATGCAGTTGCGCTGGCGCGATCGCGGTGGGTAACGACGAGGTTTTTCCCCGATGCCGCAGCCATCACTTCGGACAGGCCCGGCATGGTGGGCGGGGGATCAGTGCGCCAACGCTCTTTGAGCGCTGTTTCCGCTTGGAGGAACTCTTCGATGGGAATTTTGAATTGGTGTGCTAGCTGGCGCATCGCCTCGCCGGTGGAAATACGGGTCAGGCGCGAGACCTCCAAGCCCGAAACGCTCTGCCCGTGCGCGCGCACGACGTGAGCGAGCATGGCATCTACTTGCGGGTAGGTGTCGAACATGGTTCCGCCCATGTCCCAAAGCAAATGTCGAAACACGTCTTTACTCTAAACGAATTAGGTGATCAATCTCTTTATGCAATCATGGGAAAATGAGCCAAATTACGGTGCGGCCCGCGCGGCCGGCTGATGTGCATGAGATTGCAGAAATAATTCAGCCGCTGGTGGATGACCGCATTTTGCTCGGTAAAGATCTGGTTGATCTCTACGCGCAAATCCAGGGATTTTTTGTCGCAGAAGATGCGGCAGGCAATGTAGTCGGGTGCGGGGCGCTGCACGTCATGTGGGAGGACCTTGCCGAAATCCGCACGCTGGCGGTGCGCGAACAGTGGCTCAATCGCGGAGTGGGTTCCGCCCTGGTGGAGGCGCTCTTGGAGCGCGCCGCAGATTTGGGGCTGCGGCGGATTTTCTGCCTGACTTTTGAAGTGGACTTCTTTATTCGGCACGGCTTTGCGGAAATTTCTGGCACGCCGGTTCCGGGTGATGTATATGCCCAGCTTTTACGCTCCCACGATGATGGCGTTGCTGAGTTTTTGGATCTGGCCCGGGTAAAACCCAACACCCTGGGCAATTCCCGCATGATGCGCGAACTGTAATTCTGCGGTGTTAGGGCCGGCGCGAGCTACGCCACATCACCGCGCGGTTTGGTCACTGCCGAAAATAAAATGACCAACTGCAAAATAAAAGCCAGCCCCAGCGCCGCGCCGGTTATCGTAATCACTGAAAACCCGGTGAAAATCAGCGTCACCACACCGGCAATAAAGCCCACTGCCAACATGGGCATGCGCACCCGCCGCAGCCGCAGCCGCCAGTGCGCCACCACCGCAGCGAATTCCGCCGCGTCGGGACTGGGTGCCGCGGCGCCGTCCCTACTGAAATCACGCAGTACCGCGATGCCGTAATACATGCACAAAAATGCGCCCAATTGCCCGACGGCAGCCACCACAATGAAGGGCATGACGTCCGATGTGGTTCCTTTGGGCGGGGCGGTGAGCGACACCGCGCCGATCGCCACGATGCCGGCGAATAAGACGGCGCCCACCAGGATGAGGTTTATCCATCGCACCTGCCGGAGGAACAGAGCGGTCCGCAAGTTCCGTTCGGCGCTGTCGCGACGCGGGCTGCTGGGTGGCGTTGGGGCGGAGTTCACGTCGTTGACGATATGCCAGTAGGCGCTGCCCGAGCAAAAACGGGGCCGAAGGACTGCGCGCGCCGGCGAGTCTCGCCGTTTTCAAGATCGGA
>JAJYRW010000220.1 GCA_021793895.1 Actinomycetes bacterium | reverse complement strand
CTACTGCTAGCAAGTCCGCTTCGGCCAAGTCCGCTACCGCTAGCAAATCCGCTTCGGCCAAGACTGGCGCCGAGACGGAGAGTTCAAAGTCGACTACGAAGAAGTCTACCGCCACGAAATCGCCTGCCAAGAAATCTACTGCCAAGACGGCGACCACTAAGAAAGCGGCTGCTAAAAAGGCGCCCGCAAAGAAGGCCGCTACGAAGTCTGCCGCCAAGGCCGCTAGCGCGCCCGCAAAGGCAGCAGGGAAGAAAACTGCTACCGCTAAGAAGGCTGCTACAAAGCAAACGGCTGCCAAAGCCACTGATGCCAAGAGCGATGTATCGAGCGAAGAGTCTGAAGATAAGGGCTTCGTTTACTCTGATTCGGTTGAGGACGATGCGCCCGTTCAGCAGGTTCATACCGCCGGCGCTACTGCTGACCCGGTCAAGGACTACTTGAAGCAAATCGGAAAGGTCGCGCTTCTTAACGCCGAGATGGAAGTTGATCTCGCCAAGCGAATTGAAGCCGGTCTCTTCGCCGAAGAGCGCATGAGTTCGGAAGAGATTAAAGACCGCAAGCATCTGCGTGAGTTGCAGTTCATTGCTCATGATGGCCGCCGGGCGAAAAATCACCTTTTAGAAGCGAACCTGCGTCTTGTTGTTTCACTTGCCAAGCGCTACACCGGCCGCGGCATGCTCTTCTTGGACCTGATTCAAGAGGGCAACCTCGGGTTGATCCGCGCGGTGGAGAAATTCGACTACACCAAGGGCTATAAGTTCTCCACTTACGCCACCTGGTGGATTCGCCAGGCGATCACCCGCGCCATGGCTGACCAGGCCCGGACGATTCGTATCCCGGTCCACATGGTCGAAGTGATCAACAAGCTCGCCCGAGTCCAGCGCCAGATGCTGCAAGACCTTGGTCGCGAGCCCACTCCTGAGGAACTGGCTAAAGAACTTGATATGACGCCAGAGCGCGTCGTCGAGGTGCAGAAATATGGTCGCGAGCCCATTTCGCTGCACACACCGTTGGGCGAAGACGGCGACAGCGAGTTCGGCGATCTGATTGAAGATGCCGAGGCTGTTGTGCCCGCTGATGCAGTCAGTTTCACGCTTCTGCAAGAACAGCTGCACCAGGTGCTCGACACGCTTTCGGAACGTGAGGCCGGTGTCGTATCCATGCGATTTGGTCTTTCCGATGGGCAGCCCAAGACGCTGGACGAAATTGGCAAGGTTTATGGCGTAACGCGCGAGCGGATTCGCCAGATCGAATCGAAGACCATGTCGAAACTGCGCCATCCCAGCCGTTCGCAGGTGCTGCGCGACTACCTAGACTAAGATTTCCAAGCTCGTTGCGAAAGCGGTGTGGCCCGTAATTCAACTGGCCCACCGCTTTTGCTGTTTTTAAGAAGACTTGCCTGAGCTAATAGCCAAAATGTGCTCGGCGCTAATGGCCAAAATGTGCTCGCCGCGGGGCCTAATTTAAACCGTGTGTTGTCGAAGTTGCCAAATGCGGGCATTTGGCTTCACAAATCGGGCTGGGCCGCTCGAAAGCCGGTGGTGTGCAGTCGGAGTTGCCATATGCGGGCATTTGGCTTCACGCATCGCATGGCCTCGACCGAAAGCCCGCCGTGTGCTGCAAAAGTCAGCGTTGCTTTTGCTGCTCCAATAGTCAGTTGCTCCCCTAAACCGGGCGTACCCCTAGGCCATATGGGTGAAGGCGTGGAAAGCGCGCGCTTTCACTGATAACCTGCCTTTCGGCAGTTAGCAATCAAAAGTGGGTTCTGAAGATCGATCCCGCTGCCTCGAGTTTAGGAAAGTTCATGAGAACAAGGTCCATGAAGCGCGCGGTAAGCCTTATTGCAGCCGCGGCTCTCGTCGTTGCCGGAGCCGGTGCCGCATCCGCCGCCACCGTCGAAGAAGTTCCCTTTGACGAGATTCAAGATTTTGGCGATGGCGTCTATAAGGGTTGGCACCAGGAACACCGCGACGCCAACGATTCATATGAGTGGAGCGACTCATCCGAAGGGGTGCGCCTCGGTTTCAATGGCCCAGCGCAACTCCTCAACGGTCTCGTTGAAGCAGGGGCTCCCGGCATTGAGACCACCGTCGATGAGCTTATTGATTTGGTCCAGGGCGCAAGTGTCGACGTGGCAGAAGGCGCTGTTTGGTTCCAAATCGGAATGTTCCAAACGGAAGATCGTGATGGCTGGACGACGCTGCGCCCAGTTGAAGCGACCGCCGACCTTTCCAATGACGAGACTCTTTGGACTGGAACAGGAGACTGGCATGGCGCAAACGCCCCGCTCTCCATGCTGCTCGAAGAGGCTGAAGAGGGCGTTGTGTACCTCACAGGCTTTGGCGTGCACGCGCAAAATGACGCCGTGGTCTCTGCCATCACCTGGGGCGGTACTACGTACCAGTTCGTCGAGGAGTTGACCCAGGACGAAGATCCTGAGGTTGAAGAGCCCGAAGTGGAAGAACCCGACGCGGAAGAACCTGAAGATGGCGACCAAGAGTCAGACGCAGGTGCTGAAGAAGAAGACGCGGACGATGACCGCGGCGCAGCAACTGATGATGCTGCTGCTCCGGTGAAGGCGACTCCGTCCTACGCAGGATAATTCTCAACCCTTGGGCGTACGAGCAGTAAGCCTTCTACGCCCACGCAGGAACTAAAAAGGGGGCCCCGAACGAATAGCGTTCGAGGCCCCTTTTCCCTGCGCTTAGCGTGGTTTGGGCCACTGCCAACTAAAAATCTCGGCGTGGTTTGGGCCCGCGCGCAACTAAACAAAAAAGGGCAAGCCGCTCAGCAAAAAGGGCAAGGCAGTAAGCAAAAGGGCAGGCCACAAAACAAAAAGGGCAAGCCGGGTTGCTGGCTTGCCCAATTTCGCGGTATTAAGTTTTGCGGCTAGCGCACATTAAGCGCTAAATCACGCGGAAGCGTGCAGCTTATCGGATTCGTCTTGGACTTCCACGGCTACTTCGCGGAAAGCGTCGGCGTGCTTACGGCCGTGGTGGGCACAAAACAGGAGCTCGCCGGAGTTTAGAACCACCCGCACGAACGCCTGCGCTCCACAACGGTCGCAGCGGTCTGCATTGGTCAATGGTTTCGTTGTCACTGTACTCACATTGTCATATAACCATGGGTTTCGTCCTTTTATGCCACCGCAACGGTGTCTTTCGCTCCCGGCGTAGCCACAGCGTGGGGGTGTCTTCGGGTTTCAGCAAGTGTTATCCCCAATTTGAGCGAGTCGCAGCGCGTGAGGCTAAGGCCGCCAACTAAGGTGTTAAGACGTGACCACGACCTCTGCAACCAGTTATAACGCCCACCACCTTTCCGTGTTGGAAGGGCTCGAGGCGGTGCGCAAGCGACCCGGTATGTATATCGGAACTACCGATTCGCGCGGTCTTATGCATGCCCTGTGGGAGATCATTGACAACTCCGTAGACGAGGCACTGGCGGGTTTTTGCACCGATATCAAAATCACGCTGCACAAAGACGGCTCCGTGGCCGTTGCTGATAACGGTCGAGGCATCCCCGTCGATGCCGAGCCCCGCACCGGGCTTACCGGTGTGGAGGTGGTCTTCACCAAACTGCACGCCGGCGGGAAATTCGGGGGTGGGTCTTATACCGCTTCCGGCGGTTTGCACGGCGTGGGCGCCTCCGTGGTTAATGCGCTGTCGGCGCGCCTTGATGTCGAGGTCGACCGCGAGGGCAAAACGCACCGGATGACCTTCCGCCAGGGTGAACCGGGAGTCTTTGATGATTCCAAGGGAATTTCACCCGATTCGCCGTTCGA
>JAJYRW010000219.1 GCA_021793895.1 Actinomycetes bacterium | reverse complement strand
GAACGATGAAGCGGAACTCCATGCCCAAGATGTGCGCGTCGATGCGGCCGCCCGGCGCGCCTTCATTGGCGATCGGGAACTGCACCTGACCGCCAAAGAATTCGACATGCTGCGCGTTTTGGTGCGGGATGCGGGTTCGGTAGTGGGCCGCGAACAGTTGATGCGCGAAGTGTGGCGTGAAGACTGGGACCCCAACTCGCCATCCTCAACTAAGACCCTGGACATGCACGTGTCATGGCTACGCCGCAAACTCGGCGATGACGCGGCGCACCCGCGCTACATCATCACGGTGCGCGGCATGGGATTCCGGTTCGAAACCACTGCACGCTAACTCCACTCACTCGATTCGCGAGGTGATCTGATTGCACCGCCGAGTGATGATGGCCACGATCGCGGCGGTGACCGTCACGATCGTGCTGCTGGGCGTTCCCCTAGCTATTTTCGGGTCCATCCTGCTGCGCGATGCCGAAGTGCGGGAACTGGACGTGCGCGCCACGGGCTTATCCCGCACGGTGGAGCGGCGAATTGCCTCACATGAGGAACTCGAGGAGGATGCGCTCGAACCGTATATCGGTGGGGAATCCAATATTCGTGCCTCCGTGCTCGTCGTTATGCCCGATGGCAGTGAGGTGCGCGCTGGGGAACGGATTTCGGGCCGGTCGTACCCGGTAATTCAAACCACCAATTCCGGCGCCATGGTGGTGCTGTCGATTTCCTGGTGGACAATCTTTTGGCGCATGGCTCGTGTCGTCGGGCTGGTGGTGTTAGCTTCGGCGGGCGCGTTCTTGGTTGGTATTGCGATGGCGCGCTGGCAAGCGCGGCGGCTGTCGACGCCCCTAGTTTTGTTGGCCGCGAGTGCGGAACAGCTCGGCACGGGCCAAACCCGGCCTCAACTTGAGCCCTCAGGTATGGAAGAAATTGACCTGGTCGCAATGGAGCTGGGGCGCAGCGCGGACCGCATGGCCACGCGCCTGGCCGTGGAGCGGCAGTTCGCCGCCGACGCCTCGCATCAGTTGCGCACGCCGCTGACGGCGCTGACGATGCGGCTGGAAGAAATCCTGGCCGCGTCGAATCAGCAAGAGGTCACCGAGGAGGCCCAAATTTCCTTGGAACAGGTCGAGCGCCTCGTCAAAGTCGTCGATGACCTGCTCGCTCGCTCCCGGCAGGCGGAAGGCGGCACAACCGAACCGGTGCGCCTGATTGAGGTGGTGCGCCAGCAAGAGGACGAGTGGGGCCCGTCATATGCGGCGGCCGACCGGGAATTGGTTTTCAAGGTTGAGGACGACGTCCTGCTGTTGGCCAGTCCCGGCGCCCTGGCGCAGGTGTTGGCAACGCTGCTCGAAAACTCGCTGCACCACGGCGCGGGCACGACGACCGTCCAGGCCCGCGAATCGGCCTCGGCCGTGGTCATTGAAGTCAGTGACGAGGGGCCGGGCGTGAGCGATGAGATTGCGCCGCGCGTATTTGAACGCGAGGTGACCTCGGGGGAGGGCACCGGCTTGGGCCTGGCCCTGGCGCGCGACCTGGTGGCCGCCGACGGGGGACGACTCGAGTTGGCGCAGCGACGCCCACCGGTATTCCAAGTCTTCTTGAGCCGGATTCCGCGGGCGCTCGATCCGGCCCACGTGCTGCCGCAGGGTTCTAAGGTTGCCGCGAATCCGGGGCGGGCACAGCGGCGCCATCGGCGGTAAAAACGTAGGTTCGGTATAACCACCAGCGCACTGCCGTGCCCAAGGCCAAACCGATCACGTTCGCGCTGATGTTGTCGGCCAGCGGCGAGGTGAATTGCAGCACGTAGTGACTGATGCCCAGGCAACCCAGCGATACGGCCATGCCGGCGAGGTTCGCGAGCAGGAAGAGACTCAGTTCCCCGCGCTTGGTGCGTCCGCGTTTATGACGGTATGTCCAATACCGGTTGCCGAGCCACGAGACGATGACCGCGATAGCGACTGAGAGCGTTTTCGCCGCCAGGGGCTGCCCGGCGGTGCCGAGCCACTGGCCCACTGTCGTGAGTAGGACGATATTAAAAATTGCGACGTCAACGACGTAGGCAATAGCGCCCACAGTTCCGAACCGAGTGAGTTCGCCAATTATTCGCGGCATCAGGCTCCAGAGTAGTCCCGCAACCCGCGCCGGGAGGGTTGGGCCGGTAGCGTTTGGTTCGTGGCAGTTAACGAAAATTCTTCCAATATGACCGTCGCGATGATCGGCGGGGGGCAACTGGCCCGTATGAGTGCGCCCGCCGCGGCTGCTCTGGGCATCAATCTGCGGGTGCTGGTCGAAAGCGAACTGGCATCCGCCGCGCAAGTACTGGTCGATACGCCCGTGGGTGCGGCCAACGATCCCCGCGCGGTGGGGGAGCTGGTGACGCCCGACGGCGAGACAAGCGCCGCCGTCCTTACTTTTGAACATGAGCACATTCCCGGTGATTTATTACGCAAATTGCAGGCCAATGGGCTATCGGTTCAGCCTGGTCCGGAGGCGCTCGTGCATGCCCAGGACAAGCTTGTAATGCGCGCCGCGATGGACGAATTGGGGCTGCCGAATCCCGCGTGGACGCGGGCTGGGAGCACCGCCGATGTGGCCGCCTTTTTGGGCGCGCATGGCGGAGCAGCAGTCGCAAAGACTCCGCGCGGGGGTTATGACGGTAAGGGCGTGCGGGTGATTCGCGCCGCGGACGAGCTCGATGACTGGTTGGTTGACGGCCCGATCCTTTTGGAGGAAAAGGTCGACTTTGCGCGCGAGTTGGCGGTGCTGATTGCGCGGCGCCCCTCGGGGCAGGTCGCGGTATACCCGGTAGTGGAGACCATTCAGCGCGATGGCGTGTGCTCCGAAGTGATCGCTCCGGCCCCCGACCTCGACCGGGACGTGAGCCAGGCCGCGATCGCGGCGGCGGAGAAAATCGCGGCCGGTTTGAACGTCACCGGCATGTTGGCGGTCGAGATGTAACGCGCCCACCCCGATGCGGACGGAAACCGGATCGCGATTAACGAACTCGCAATGCGCCCTCACAACTCCGGTCACTGGACGATCGAGGGCGCCGTAACGAGCCAGTTCGAAAACCATTTGCGCGCGGTATTGGACCTGCCCCTGGGCTCGACGCGGCCCCTCGCCCCGTGGGCCGTGATGGCCAATATTTTGGGTGGATCGCGGGCGGACCTGGCGAGTGGGCTGCCGATTGCGCTGGCTGATGGTGAAGTTAAGGCCCATCTTTACGGCAAGGAAGTGCGCCCCGGCCGCAAGGTCGGCCACGTCACCGCCGTGGGCGAAGACCTAGAAACCGTGCGCTCGCGCGCAGTTGTGGCCGCTGCGCAAATCAAGGAAGAGGACTAATCGTGACCGAAGTTACTGACTCCCGCGCTGGCGCTGGTGGCGGCGTTTTTCGGGTCGGCGTCGTGATGGGCTCCGATTCCGACTGGCCCGTGATGGGCGATGCCGTAGCGGCGCTTGAAGAATTTGGGATCGAGTACGAGGCCGAGGTGGTGTCGGCACACCGGATGCCCCTCGACATGGTCGAGTACGGGAGCAGCGCCGCCGAGCGGGGCCTGAACGTGATCATCGCGGGGGCCGGGGGAGCGGCGCACCTGCCCGGCATGTTGGCCTCCGTCACCGAGTTACCGGTGATCGGCGTGCCCGTGCCGCTGAAGTATTTGGATGGCATGGACTCGCTACTTTCGATCGTGCAGATGCCGTCGGGTGTACCTGTTGCCACCGTGTCGGTGGGCGGGGCGCGCAATGCCGGGCTGTTGGCGGTGCGCATGCTGGCGGCTGGCGTTGGACCCGAGGCGGAGCGTCTGCGCGGATTA
>JAJYRW010000218.1 GCA_021793895.1 Actinomycetes bacterium | reverse complement strand
GCTTGGGTTTTTGGATGGGTCCAGGGATTGGTCACCACCGGCGTGGTCCAGCGCACCGTGTATCGCATGCGTCAGGACGTTGAGACAAAACTGTCTCGCCTGCCCCTGAGTTACTTCGATAGGCAATCACGCGGTGACGTGCTCTCACGGGTCACCAATGACATCGACAACATTTCTCAAACGCTGCAGCAAACGATGAGTCAGCTCATTAATGCGCTGCTGACCGTGCTGGGCGTGCTGGGAATGATGATTTGGATTTCGCCGCTGCTAGCGCTCATCGCGGTAGTGACTATTCCGCTATCGGTGTTTGTGACCGTGCAAATCGCGAAGCGATCACAGCCGCACTTTACCCAGCAGTGGCAGAAGACCGGAACGTTAAATGCCCACATTGAAGAGATGTTTACCGGGCACTCGCTCGTTAAAGTCTTCGGGCGCGAAGAGCAGGCGCGCCAAGCCTTCGATGTGGAAAATGACGGGGTATTTCAGGCCAGCTTCAAGGCCCAGTTCATCTCCGGGACGATTCAGCCGGCCATGATGTTCATTTCTAACCTGAACTACGTGCTTGTCGCGGTGGTGGGCGGGCTGCGCGTGGCCTCGGGCACCATGACCCTGGGTGATGTGCAGGCATTTATTCAGTACTCACGCCAGTTCACCCAGCCGCTAACGCAGGTGGCCTCGATGATGAACCTACTCCAGTCCGGTGTTGCATCAGCTGAGCGCGTTTTTGAACTTTTGGATGCGGATGAGCAGAGCGCTGAGCCGCAGCGTCCGGCCCAAGTGGGCAAAGTGCGCGGGCGCGTGGCCTTTGAAGATGTGAGCTTTAGATACGACCCCGAAACACCGCTCATTGAAGGCTTGGACTTAGCGGCAGAGCCGGGCCAGACCGTGGCAATCGTCGGGCACACCGGAGCGGGGAAGACCACGCTGGTGAACATTTTGATGCGCTTTTATGACATCGATTCTGGGCGTATCACTCTCGATGGAATCGACACCTTTGAAATGTCGCGGCCGGAGCTGCGTTCCAACATGGCCATGGTCTTGCAAGACACCTGGCTCTTTGGTGGCACGATCGCGGAGAACATCCGCTATGGCCGGCTGGATGCCACCGATGAGGAAGTGGTCGAAGCCGCCAAGGCCACCTACGTCGATCGCTTCGTGCGCAGCCTTCCGGATGGATATGAGACGCGCCTAGATGATGAGGGTGGCAGTGTTTCTGCCGGCGAAAAGCAGCTCATCACCATCGCCCGGGCCTTCTTGACCAATGCACCAATTTTGATTTTGGATGAGGCCACTTCATCGGTCGACACGCGTACCGAACTTCTCGTCCAACAGGCCATGAATGCGCTGCGGGTGGGCCGGACCAGTTTCGTAATTGCCCACCGACTCTCCACCATTCGCGATGCCGACGTGATCGTGGTTATGGAATCAGGCGCAATTGTGGAACAGGGCAGCCACACCCAGCTGCTAGAAGCCGGCGGCGCCTATGCGGACCTGTATAACTCCCAGTTCGCGCGCCCGATGTCCGATGCGGCCGAAGCGCCGGTCGATCCGGGTGGAGAACTTGTTTGAGCTGCAAATAGGTGAGGTCACCAGCCCCACCGATGGGCGCATCGGCGACTATCTGAACTTAAAAGACGTTGCACTGCGCCGCCGCATCGAACCAGAACGCGGCTTATACATGGCCGAATCCACCTACGTAATTCAACGCGCCTTGGCAGCTGGCCATGTCCCGCGCTCTTTTCTCACCTCGTGGCAGCACTTGCCCATAATTAAGGACGTCGTGGCGCAGCTACCTACCGAATCTACCGGCGGGCAGGCAGAGGTAATTCCCGTATTTGTGGCCCCGGACGCCGTTTTAGAACAAATCACCGGCTTTCGAGTGCATCGCGGAGCGCTAGCGGCAATGCAGCGCCCGGCCCTGCCCAGCGTGGCGGAAATTCTCGGAAATGGTTTGGATGCGCGTCGACGCATTGTGGTGTTAGAAGACATTGTCGATCACACCAATGTGGGCGCAATTTTTCGCTCAGTGGCAGCGCTGGGCGCCGATGGGGTGCTCATCACGCCGCAGTGCGCCGATCCGCTATATCGGCGCAGCGTGCGCGTCTCGATGGGAACAGTTTTTGCTATTCCCTGGACCCGCATTGAGTCGTGGCCAAGCGGGATTGAGCAACTGCGCGATGCGGGGTACACCACCGCCGCGCTGGCTTTAGGTGAAGAATCCTTAAACTTGACCGAATTTGCTGCCCAGAATCCGGAGCGTGTAGCTCTCGTACTGGGCACCGAGGGGGACGGCTTGCAAAAACGCACTTTGGCGCAGTGCGATGTGGCGGTACGCATCCCAATGCGTCCGGATGTGGATTCTTTAAATGTGGCCGCGGCCTGCGCTGTTGCCCTGTGGGCACTCACCTAACTCATTAGATGGATCTTATAACTTCAATCGCTGCCTAGCGATGCATTTGGTTGATGCTTACAAAAATTAGCGCTGCGCAGTGGGAACGATAAGCGCGCGAGCAATTGTGTTGAAGGTTGCCGCGCACCCTGCGGCGCCGGGCAGTGTTTCGGGTGGAAGATCCAACTTCTCCACATTTAAAGCGTGCACCGCGAAGAAGTAGCGGTGGACATGATCACCTGGCGGCGGAGCGGAACCGGCGTAGCCGCGTGTTCCGCTGTCATTCATCAGGTGAAAAGCCCCGGCGGGAAGCGAATCAGAATCCGGATTTCCCGCGCCCGCGGCTAGTTCAGTTACGGTCACCGGAATATTTACTACCGTCCAGTGCCACCACCCAGCCGGGCCGGGAGCATCGGGGTCATAGCAACTGACCATGAAGGATTTCGTTTCTTGTGGGAAGCCTTCCCAGCGCAATTGCGGGGAGTGACTGCCGCCGTCCTGAGTTTGTTCAAAAGGGAGCGGGGAGTTGTCAGCAACTTCATTGCTGGTGACGGTAAAAGAAGGCACCGCGGGCAGTAGGTCATAGGGACGGGGAGCGACGGGGCGTGAAATATCCATGCCGCCATTGTAAAAAATTAGTCCAACTTGACAAGGGTGTCAGTGGGGTCGTGTACTAATTGTTCTCGAACAGGTGTTCGATGGCGGTTTTGGTTAGACGTAGTGAATGAGGGAAAAATGGGAGCGCTGCGCGAGATAAAAACTCTAGATGCCAGTGATCGAGTTGCTCTGGCGCGCGCAGTTTTAGCACGGGCAGAATCTGCTCACGGCACCACAGCGCGCGCCTTGGGAGTTCCCACTTTGCCGGTCGCTGACCAGATCGCAACGCTGCTCCCACACGGCGGATTGCACTGCGGGGCAGTAACGGTTTTACAAGGTTCTACTGCCCTTTTACTCACGTTGTTATCCCGCGCTTCCCAGGAGGGATCCTGGTGCGCAGTGGTGGGATTTCCCGAGATTGGGGCGCTGGCGGCTGCTGAGGCAGGAATAGATCTTTCCCGATTGGCACTGATCCCCGATCCCGGCCAACAGGTGGGGCAAGTATTAGCGGCACTAACTGACGGGCTCGATGTGGTGGTAGTGGGCCCGCAACTGGATCGGCGGCAATTGCGACCCGCAGTCCAGCGGCAAATTGCAGCGCGTGTCAAAGAGCGCGGTGTGGTGCTCATATCACTCCAGGAATGGTCCGGGGCCGAATACACCCTGCAGGCGCACGTGGCAGGTTGGCGAGGAATGGGCCGCGGGTATGGGCATCTAACGAAACAGGATCTGATTTTGGGCCGCGGGGGGCGCGGAGCTGCCCAGCGCCACATTAGTGCCGAAGTATCGCTTCCCTTGGCGGCGGTGTGAAAGATGCAAGATGAGCGAATG
>JAJYRW010000217.1 GCA_021793895.1 Actinomycetes bacterium | reverse complement strand
GGAGCGGAGAAGGATTCGATCCTTTCCGACACGTTTGAAGCGCTAATTGGTGCCGCGTACTTGTGCAACGATTTTGAAACTGTGCGTAAAGCATTACTGGCGTTGATGCAAGATGAGCTCAACAACGCCGTGCACCTGGGCGCCGCATTGGACTGGAAGAGTTCATTGCAAGAACTCGTTGCCGCCCAGGGACGGTCCACGGTTTCTTACCGCGTTGAGAGCGAGGGGCCCGATCACGCCCGCTTCTTCACCGCAACAGCCGTCATAGACGAGACGGACTATGGAACGGGCAGCGGTGAGTCTAAAAAGTTAGCCGAACATCGCGCGGCCGAGGCGGCGTATCACGAACTTTCAGACCCGGCCGAGTAGCCCGTGGGCAGCACTTGCTGTTAGGTGGGCAGTTTTTGACACCCGGGGCACCAGTGCGATGAGCGCCCGCCCCATTTTTCGCGCTGAATGATTTCACCGCAGCGCCGGCACTCTTGACCGGCACGGCCGTAAGCGTCCAATGAGCGCTCGAACCATCCCTGTTCGCCGTCGATCCCGACATAGAGCGCGTCGAAGGACGTTCCACCGGCCTCAATTGCGTCCAGGAGCACTTGGCGACTGTTATCTAGTAGCTCGCGGCGCTTTTCTTCGCTGAGCGCGATGCCCGGGGTGCGGCCGTGAATTTCGCTGCGCCACAGCGCCTCATCAGCATAAATATTGCCGATTCCTGAGATTACCTGTTGGTCAAGTAGCAATTTTTTAATTTCGCCCCGGCGGTGCAGCGCGGTAACGAAGAGTTCATCATTTGTGGCGTTATCGAGGGGATCGGGAGCAATATGCGCCACGAGAGAGGGAAGCTGCGCACCATCGCGTTCGGCCATTACGTAGCCAAAGGTGCGCTGATCAACGAACTGTAACTCTGGCCCCTCATCATCAAAGGTGATGCGCGCCCGTAGGTGTTTCGGATCTTCACCCCCGGGCGGCACCACAAGTAACTGACCTGACATTCCCAAATGCGCCAACATCGCATCCCCCAAGTTGGTTGGCAGCCACAAAAACTTGCCGCGCCGCGCGGTAGCGACGAATGTTGCGCCGGTCAGAATCTTGATAAATTCTGATTCCCCTCCCGGTTGGCGCCGCATGGTACGGGGATGGAAAACCTCGACATGGGAAATGGGGCGATTGAGTACTGTACGATCCAGTCCGCGGCGGACGGTTTCAACTTCGGGCAACTCGGGCATGTTCTTAATTATCGCGTACAGGATAAAAAATATTCCCCACGGTTCAAATCCGTACCGGTCCACGAGCCGCGCGCCCGTCCAAGCACCGCGCAAAAGCGCCCAACGCGCCCCTCCAAGTGGCGCGCAAAAGCGCCCAACGCGCGCCCAATTCGGCATGGCGGCTGTTCCTGCCAGGGGCCGATAGTACGATCTACCCTGTGGCCTCGAATTTTTCTACGAATACTTCCGGATCAGCCCTTATTGACGTCATGATCGTTGACGACCACGAGGTCGTTCGACGTGGCATCGCTGAGGTTATCGACCGCGCGGATGGAATGCACGTGGTCGCAGAGGCTGGAACGGTTGCCGACGGCCTGCAACGGGCACTGCTCGTAAAGCCGCAAGTGGCGCTGATCGACCTGCAATTACCTGATGGCACGGGCATTGACCTGATGCGCCAGTTGCGCGATCAAATGCCTCAGGTGCGCTGCGTGGTGCTGACATCGTTTAATGATGATGACGCACTGGCGGAGGCACTTGAAGTGGGGGCGATGGCCTACCTACTGAAATCTGTGCGCGGCGCCGAAATCGCCGAAGTCGTTCGAGCGGTCGCGGCCGGCCGGACGCTGCTGGATGAGCGAACGGTCACACGCCGGCGTGCGGCTACTGACGATCCCACCGCCGATCTCACCCCAAGTGAGCACCGGGTCCTTGAGCTAATTGGGGACGGGATGTCGAACCGGGAAATAGCCGAGCGGCTGCAGGTTGCGGAAAAGACCGTAAAAAACCACATCACATCGCTGCTGGCCAAGATGGGCATGCAGCGCCGCACGCAGGTCGCAGCCTGGGTAGCTGCGCGCCGATCTGCCGGTTGGCGCAGCGGGAACTAGCGCCGGGGAATTTGCCACTCCAGTTTTGAGCCGCGCTCCGTTCCCAGTCGGGCTGCAAATGTCCCACCGTGCTGGCGGGCGCGCGCCTCCAGGTTGGATAGTCCCGAAGAGCGGGTAGCAAGTTCCGGTAAGCCCACGCCGTCATCTTCCACGCTCACATAAACGGAATTATCGGCCGGGTCCGAATCATCCCGCCCCCCGATGACCACGTTTACCTGCACGGAAGCGGCCTGGGCGTGGCGCGCGGCATTCGCCAGCCCCTCACGCACCACCGCCACCACGTCATCGCTGGCTTCTGGCCCAACTATTTCTTCGGCTAGGTCAGCGTCGGCGGGTAGTTCATCATCTGAATCGATGACCCGGCCGCGCACCTCCATGACCAGGGACGGCGCAAAACCTAATCCCGTTCGGGCCAGGGATGCTTCGCGCCGCAAGCGCTCCACGATTCCCACATCCGCATCCGGGTCACGCAGCGAGTGCACAATTGAGCGAATCTGCCGCACGGTTGAGTCAATGGAGTTCAACGCCTGCTCGACCACTTCTTCCAACTCGGTGGGCTCGACACCCCGACCGGCTCGGCGGCGAATCGTCTCCAACTGCATCCCGGTGGCAAATAGCTGCTGAATCGCTAAATCGTGCAGGTCTCGAGCAATACGTTCGCGCTCATCAAACAGTGCCGCGAGGTCCTGGGCTTGGCGTGCCTCGGCCAAAACTAAGGCGAGGGCGGCCTGTCCGGCGAAAGATTCGGCGGTTGTCAGGTCCAGCTCGACGAATTCTTTTTCCCCCACATTGCGGAACATAATTAGCACCCCGATTGACCGGCCCGAAGTAATCATGGGCGCATAAAGGGCGGGCCCGTAGCGCCGCAGCGCCGGCACGCGCAACACCCGGGTGCGCGAAAGTGAGTCGACCACCATCCCATGGCCCGACTCCAGCACGCGCATTGACCGGCCCTCGGCCGGCATCACAGTTCCGATCAGATCAGCGGTCCCCTCGCCGTCGGCAATTTCCAACATCCACTCATCACCGATGGATGGCAATACCAGCGCCACCGCATCCGCGTGGGCCACCTCGCGGGCTTTGGAGACAATTGTCTCCAGCACGTCTTCTTCATCGGCTCCCTCAAGCAGGCGCGTGGTGATTTCTTGCCCCGCGGCAATCCACCGCACGCGCTGAGTACGGTTTTCATACAGTTCCGCGTTTTCGATCGCGACGGCAGCTGCAGCGGCCAAGGCCGTGATGATCGCGGTATCGGAGTCGGTGAAGGGAATGGTTTCGGATTCGCCAGATTTCCCGCCGGCGGTTTTATTTGCTAAATAAACGTGCCCAAAGACGATGTCGCGCACGCGCACCGCAACGCCTAAAAACGTGCGCATTTGTGGGTGATGGGCAGGCCAGCCCCGAAATGCGGGGTGATCGGAGACATTGTCGAGTTTGAGGGACCCGTGGGCCGGGATATTTCCTAAAACTCCCAGACCGTGCGGAATGGCCCCGATCAATTCGGCGCTGCGCTCATCGACTCCGGACTGGACGAAAGTATCGGGCCGGCCCCGGGAATCAAACACGTTCATGGCGGCAAACCGCGCCCCGGTCAGGTCCCGCGCAGCGTCCACGAAGCGGCGCAGCAGGGCCGGAAGTTCCAGTTCGGCGGTCAGCCCGAGGACTGCCTCCAATAATTGCGCGCTGGCATGGGCTTCGGGCGAGGTGTCGGTCATGAAATCTCC
>JAJYRW010000216.1 GCA_021793895.1 Actinomycetes bacterium | reverse complement strand
CCACCCCGCGCAACCGCAGGCCCACTGGGGAGTGAAATAGCACGATGTGGATTAGTGGCACCAGTAACAGCGCTAAATAACCCAGCAGCGTCAGGTTAAACAGCGCCGGACCGATCCACGGGATCTGCACCAGCCCGGGAATCGCGATCTTCTGCATCCCGACTATCCCGGGATCGTTGAAAACGCCCTGGGTGTCAAACAGCGCCACGAGCAGGAAGCTGGTGATTCCCACCGCGAGGATGTTCATCGCCACGCCCAGCACAATGGGCTCGGCTCGGCGCGTGATCGACCCAAAAGACAAAATGAGTGAGAAGGCCATCGATGAGGCAATCGCCACCACGACACCCACAAACGCCGACCCGCTGAAGTATGAGCCCGCCACGGCGCCAAACGCGCCAATGAGCAGCAGACCCTCCAGCGCAATGTTGAAGATTCCGGCCCGCTCACAAATCAGGCCGCCCAGGGCCGCCAGCAAAATTGGGATGAGCGCGCGCACCACGGATTCAACTAGGGCGCCGTCGATTAGGCTCGCAAAGTCCATCAAACTCGCCCCACTTCTTCTTCCGCCTGGTCGTGCTCCATGCGCGCTTCGACGACCTCGGAACTAGTTCTTCGGCGGCGCACCGGAATTTGCACCCGGAAGGCAATCAGGATGATGACAATTCCCTGAATAACCGCCGCGATTTGCGGTGACATCGACAGGTCGCGGCCCATCGCGCCCGATCCGGCGATAATGCCGGCAAAAAAGATTCCCCCAATGAGCACGCCGCTGGGCCGGTAGAGCGCCAGCAGTGCCACCAGCAGGCCGGTCCAGGCGTAGTTCGTCTCCAGAATTTGCCCGTCCATCAGCCGGTTGTTGGGCGCCCCGATCGCGAACATGACTCCCATAAGTCCGGCGATTCCGCCTGATAGCAGCATGGTTTGGGCGGTTAAGCGACCGGAGTGAACGCCCGAATATCGCGCGAAATTGGCGTTGAACCCGTGCATACCGGATTCGAACCCAAACCTGGTGCGTGCGTTCATAAACATCACGGCCACAACCAGCAGCGCCACGACCGCAAAACTCCAGTTCACGGTGCGGCCCACGATGGTCAGCACGTTGTCTTTGCCCAGGTTATTAAGCAGCGTTTGCCCCAAGCCGGATGAGGGGGAGGCAAATAGTGGAATCTGCGTTCCGGCCGGAAAACTATCGGTGGCGACCATCGAAGATTCGGGGTCTTTGAGCGGAAAACGCACCATCCACGACGAGAAATACCGCGCGGGATAGTTCAACAGCAAAGACGCAATGAGCACCGGCACCCCCGGCCAGCTTTGAAACAGGGCGGGAATCAGGGCCCACAGCGCCCCGGCCGCGGTGCCCGCAACGCATGCCAGGGCCATCACGAGCAGGGGCGGGCCGGGCACATACAAGACCACGAGCACGCCGACCAGGCCGCCCAAAATCATTTGCCCCTCGGCTCCGAGGTTAATCACGCCGGCGCGGAAGGCCACCGCAATTGCCAAAGCCATCCCCACCAGCGGGATCGCGCGCTGAATCGTGTTCGCTATCCCTAAGCCGGAACCGAATGAGCCGCGTAACATCGACTGGTACCCCGAAATTGGGTCCGAACCGGCAATCATGATGAAAACCGCGCCAATGACAAACGCGATCACCACCGAGGTGGGAACCGGCCCCGTCAACCAGTTCAGGGCGCGCTGGAGGCGGCTTTGCTTCACGAGGCTGCCACCGCCTGTTCGCCTCCAGCCATGAGATAACCCAGCTGCTTTTCGGTCACGTCCCGGGCGTCCAAATCGGCCACGATACGGCCTTCAAACATGACCAAAATCCGTCCCGACAGGCTCTGAATCTCTGATAATTCCGCCGAAATCAGCAGCACCGCGCCGCCCCGATCGCGATAGGTCGTAAGTTCCCGGTGGATCGCCTCAATCGCGCCCACGTCCACGCCCCGAGTGGGCTGTTCCGCAATGAGCACCGATGAGTCGTAATCCAACTCGCGGGCCACCACGATCTTTTGCAGGTTCCCGCCCGATAAGGTGCCCACCGGCGTCGCGGGTGAAGCAATCTTAATCCGGAATCGCTCAATTAGCCGCCGCGCGTGCCAGACCATGCGCGAGCGCTTGAGCAGCCCACTTCGCAGTAGCGGCGCCCGGCGGTGATGTCCCATCGCGAGGTTCGCGGCGCCGTCCGCAAGCGGAGCAGTTCCCACTCCGTGCCGATCTTCTGGGATATACGTAAGACCCGCGTCTCTTCGGTGGCGCACGCTCGCCTGCGTAACGTCTTGATTTTGGACGGCGACTCTACCGTTATCGATAGCGCGCAGCCCCATAATGGCTTCAGCAAGTTCCACCTGCCCGTTCCCGGCCACGCCGGCTATCCCCACGATTTCCCCGGAGTGGATTTCAAGGTTCACGTCATCGACGACGGGCCGCTCCCCCTGATCAGTCACAGTAAGGTTTTTAACGCTTAAGACTGTTTCTCCGGGGGCTTGCTGGGGCGGGGCCATCGTGAGATCAACGTCGCGGCCGGTCATGTGGTGGGTGATCTCTTCGGCGGAGCTTTCGGCCGTAATGAGTCGAGCGGTCACCTTGCCATCGCGCAAAACCGTGACGCGGTCAGAGATCGCCATCACTTCTTTCATCTTGTGGGTGATGAAAATGATGGTGCGCCCGTCATCGCGCAGCGCCCGCAAAATGTTGAAGAGTCCCTCGGTTTCTTGCGGTGTTAAAACTGCGGTGGGCTCATCCAAAATCAGCACGCGCGCATCCCGGTAGAGCGCCTTGATGATCTCGACGCGCTGGAGAACACCAACGGGCACGGAATCGACGCGCGCCTTGGGGTCTACTGCTAGTTGATAGCGCTCCGAAATTTCAGCCACCGCGCGATTGGCTGCGGCCCGATCCAAAAGGGGGCCGTGGGTGGGTTCTTCCCGAAACACGACATTTTCGGCGATGGTGAAGGAAGGGAAGAGCTTGAAGGCTTGGAACACCATGCCGATGCCGGATTCGATCGCGTCCAGGGGAGAGTTGATAGCTACTTTTTCACCGCGCAGGTAAATTTCGCCCTCATCGGCCTGATGGAGACCTGCCAAAATGGACATCAAAATGGATTTGCCGGCCCCGTTTTCGCCCATGAGGGCGTGGATTTCACCGGTATTGACGGAAAAGTCCACGTTGTCATCGGCGACTACTCCGGGGAATCGCTTCGTGATTCCCCGCATGTCGACTTCTAGCGTCACGCTCGCTCCTTCAATCCGGCGCGGCACCGCCCGGTAACAGGTACTCCCGAGCCGGGGTTCGGGGGTAACGCCGGCTCGGGAGAACTGGGAAAGGGTTATCCGGCCGCCGGGTCAGCGATCTCGATTTCCCCATCGATGATCTGCTGCTTAACGTCGGCGAGCTCTTCCACTACTTCGGGGTGATCCATGACGGTGCACTCACTGGTCTCGGCTTCATCCGTCAGGCTTACCACGTCCATGCCGCCCTCGGCCAGACCGTAAGAGGAAACGGGCTCGGCACTGCCTTCCAGGATCTTGCCAATTTCGGAAACCACTAGGACGTCAACGAATTTCAACGTGCCATCGCCCACGTACCCGGGAGCGTCGGGGCACTGATTCACATCCACGCCGTAAGCGGTGAAGTCTTCTTCAGTTGCTGCTTCAAAAATGCCGCCGTTGGAGCCGGCGCCGACAGCAAATACGTGGTCGGTGCCGGTAGCGGCCATGGCCAGCGCCTGTTCTTTACCCTTGGCCGGGTCACCGAAGGGGTTGTCGCCGCCGATGGCTAGCTGGGTGTCCGTCGCATCACTGTTGACGGATTTGGCACCCTCATAGAAGGAGTCGGAGT
>JAJYRW010000215.1 GCA_021793895.1 Actinomycetes bacterium | reverse complement strand
TTCGGATCGCAACTGGCGCCTCCGTAATTTTTAATTGTCGAAGACGTTTGCGGTAGCTCTAATTCCACCGGGGCATCGACAACCGTCTTGGCGCTCCAGTCGCCCGATTCCAATGCGGCCGCCGCGGTAACCAGTTTGAAGACGGATCCGGGCGGGTAGAGGCGACCAGAAATCGCGCGGTTTTCCATCGGCCGGGCCGGGTCGTCATTCAGTTCCTCATAGGCAGCCGTGACGGCCTTGGTGTCGTGGGCGGACAACCTATTGGGATCGAAACTGGGTGCGGAAACCATTGCCAAAATTTCCCCCGTACTCGGATCGAGTGCCACTACCGCGCCCACCTGATCGCCCAGGGCTTTCGCGGCGGCTTCCTGGGCGGCTGCATCAATCGTTAATTCGACCGAGCCGCCCCGCGTGGGCTCGCCAGTAAACAGGTTGCGCACCCGGTCATAAAATAGCGCGTCAGAGGTGCCGTTCAGCGCGTCGGTTTCTGCCTTTTCAATGCCGGTTGCCCCATAGGTAATGGAGTGGAACCCCGTGATGGGCGCATAGAGTTCGGGCTCTTCATACACGCGCTGGAACCGAAACTCATCATCTGCCGGCACAGAGTGGGCAACGGCCTCACCCGAGACCAAGATTGGCCCCCGATCCCGACCAAATTCGCGGTACAGCGTGCGCGAATTGCGACCATCGGCGTTGAGATCTTCCGCGGCCACGAACTGGGTGTACGTCGTGGATACCAGCAGGGTTAGGAACATCGCCATCATTACCACGGATAAGCGCCGCAAAGACTTGTTCATGCTTCCACCGCCTTCGCTTCCCGCGCCGGAGCCACATCGCCAGGGGTTGGCTCCACGTTCGGTTCGCGTGCGGAGTGTGAAATGCGCAGAAATAGCGCCAAAATCATCCAGTTTGCCAGCAAAGATGATCCACCATAGGCCAAAAATGGCATGGTTAAGCCGGTTAGGGGAATGACTCGGGTGATCCCGCCCACAACGATGAAGCACTGCAGTGCAATTACAAACGCCAGGCCGCCCGCCAGCAGTTTTCCAAAGGCGTCGCGCACTTTCAGAGCTGCCTGCAGCCCGCGAATCGTGAAAATTAAATACAGCAGCAGCAGCGCCATCAGGCCGGTAAGGCCCAGCTCTTCCCCAAGGGAAGCGACGATGTAGTCACTTTCGGCATAGGGCACAATATCCGGGCGCCCCTCGCCCAGACCCGTGCCCACCATCCCGCCATTGGCGAGCCCAAAAAGCCCCTGCACTACTTGCCACGAACCGCCAATTTGTCGGTCGTAGACTTCCGGATTGAACGGATCGAGCCACGCGTCAAAGCGCGCCGCAACATGGCCAAAGAACTGTGAGGAAAGGGCGGCGCCCGCACTGAACAGCAATCCGCCTACCACGATCCAACTGACGCGAGCCGTTGCCAAATACAGCATCGCGACGAACAGCCCGAAAAACAGCAGCGAGGTTCCCAAATCGCGCTGGAATACCAGCACCGCAATTGATACCAGCCACACGACGAGAATGGGCCCTAAATCGCGCCCGCGCGGCAGTTGGAGACCTAAGAATTTTTTGCCGGCCAGCGACATGCTTTCCCGGTGATTTACCAGATAACCGGCGAAAAATATTGCCAAAATAATCTTCGCAAATTCCGCCGGTTGCAAGGAAAACCCAAAAAATGAGATCCAAATACGCGAGCCGTTAATTTCACGGCCAATGACGGGCACCAGCGGCAAAAGGAGCAACCCCAAGCCCAGCAGCATCGAGGTCCACGTAAAGCGGCGCAACTGGCGATGATCGCGAATAAGTAGCAGCACGGCGGCGGCCAGAGCGATCCCCAGGATCAACCACATCAACTGTTTTTGGGCAAAA
The DNA here is from genome assembly GCA_021793895.1 of Actinomycetes bacterium. Next base: position 2,003 of record JAJYRW010000215.1, on the reverse strand, counting down.
TCGGTGTCCCGCCCGCGCACGTCATAGGCAATATCAAGCCGATAAATCATCACCAGGCCAAGCCCGTTAATCGCGGTCACGACGGGCAGCAGCACCGGATCGGCATACGGAGCCTTGATGCGCACCACAATGTGAATAGCAACTGTTAGGGCCAGCAGTCCTGCTGGATAGGCGATTATGGACGGCGGCAAGGCACCCTGGGTCGCTAATCCCACCTGGGCGTATGCCAGGGCGGTCAGCGCCACGGCGAGCACTAAAAGCCCAAGCTCGGCGTTGCGGCGGGTGGGGATTTTCTTGACCATTCTCAAGGTGCCGTCTGCTCCCGAATATTGGTCAAGATTCGCTGGGCGTCTTCCAGATCGCTGGCGGGCAGCGTTTCATCCACGCGGGTGCGGAAGTAGGGAGCGAGATCTTCGACACTGATTTCGGAGGTCTCATTAACCTCATATAGGGACCAGGGGCCAATATCTTGCGGCACGCCCTGAAAAATCGCCACCTTGCCCGCGTCATCGCCAATAAACCACTGGGTTTGGGTCCATTTCCACCCGCCCCAAACGGCGACTGCCACCAGGACGAGCAAAATAAATAGCAGTAAAGTCCCCCGAAAGAAGCGGCGCAAAGGGCCGCGCTGGGGCTCCTCGGTGGCTGGGTAGTCATCTTCGGCGGCGAGCTGACTTTCCGCGTCGGGAACGTGGACTTCCGCCGTGGCGGAGTCATTTTCTTTCGGTACCGCTGTGGTCTCTGTTTGGTTTGGTGCGCTCGCAGCGAGCGCCCCCGTTTCCGGGGTCTTCGTACCGGATTCGATTTCGGTCGTTGCCGCCGCTCCCAATACGGCGGACTGATCGTCCGGAGCGTCACCGTCGGAAATTTCAACAACGTCCGCGATGATGCAGGTGATGTTGTCGGGCCCGCCACCAGCTATGGCGAGATCGACTAATTCTTGGGCGCACTCGTCGCGGTCGGAGTATTTGGCCAAGGTCTCATGCAGGGCGGCGTCATCCACCACGCCGGAAAGTCCGTCCGAGCACAGGAGCCAGCGCTCACCCGCCTGGGCGGGGAAGGTTTGCACATCCAGAGTGGGCTTTCCCTCCACGTCACCCAAAACCCGCAGTAACACTGAGCGTTGCGGATGTTTTTCGGCGTCTTCTGGCGCGAGTCGACCCGTGTCAATTAGGTGCTGAACGAAGGTGTGGTCGGTGCTGATTTGCTCCAATTTTTCGTCGCGGAGCCGATATGCGCGCGAGTCGCCGATGTGCGCCAAAGTGAACTCGGCGCCGTCCAAAAGCAGTGAAGTTACGGTCGTTCCCATGCCCGATAAGACCGGTTCTGTGCTGACCCGTTCGATGATGTTGCGCTGCGCGGCCTGGATAGTTTCTTCGAGATCTTCAGGCCCCAAAGCCGGGTCGGCATCGAGCTCGCGGATGCGTTTTACGGCCGTTGCCGATGCAATATCGCCGCCGGCATGGCCGCCCATTCCGTCGGCCATAACTAAGAGCCGCTGGCCGATAAAAGCTGAGTCCTGGTTGGTGGAGCGCACCACCCCGACGTGACTCAGCCCGCTTGCTCGCAGTGCTAACGCCACAATTACCGCCTCAATTCGAGGATGGATCGACCAATGCGGATTTCCGTGCCTGGGCGCAGGCGCACCGGCTGGGTGATTTTCTCATTTGCCACGTAGGTTCCGTTGGTGGAGCCGAGGTCTTCGATCCACCACTCGGGCCCGCGGGGGTAGATGCGCGCGTGCCGGGTGGAGGTGTAATCGTCATCGAGACGCAGGGCGGCGCCGGCTACGCGGCCGATTAAAACGGTGGTGTTGCCCAGCGGGAGCTCGGTACCTTTGAGTGGCCCGCCCGTTACAACCAGGCGGCGCAGGGGGGTGGTGCCGCCGCCTTTCACCGGAGCGCTGGTGGCGCCGGTAGCGGCTTGGCGGGGGGCGAGATCTCGGCGTAATACGGCAACAACTGACAGCACAAAAACCCACAACAAAACTAGGAAGCCCAGAC
>JAJYRW010000214.1 GCA_021793895.1 Actinomycetes bacterium | reverse complement strand
CATCCACGTGGAGACCATCGACGCGCGTCTAAATGCCGAAAATGTCTTCGAGGTCATTGATTCTTACGACATCGTCGTCGACGGCACTGATAACTTCCCCACCCGCTACCTGCTCAACGACGCCTGCGTGGTGCGCAAAAAACCGTATGTGTGGGCCGCGATCTTCCAGTTCAACGCCATGGTCTCGATCTTTCACGCCGGCCACGGCCCCTGCTACCGCTGCATCTACCCCACCCCGCCCCCACCCGGATCGGTTCCCAGTTGCGCAGAGGGCGGCGTAATCGGGGTCCTTCCCGGGCTCGTCGGCACCACCCAGGCACTTGAGACCATAAAATTGATTTTGGACGTCGGCTCTCCCCTGCGCGGACGCCTCGCCTCCCTGGATGGGTTAGCTGGGCAGTGGGAATACCTGCCAGCCGCGTCCAGTCCCCACTGCCCCAGTTGCGCACCGGATCTCCAGCGCACCGCAGCCGATGTCATTGCCGAGTGGACTCAGAAGGCACCGGAGGAGCCAAAGCCGCGCGACGTCGTCCAAAATTCCGAAAATAGCGAAGTGGCGGCCCGAGATTTAGATGAGTTTTTGGCTACCCATTCGGCACGGTTAATTGATGTTCGCACGCCGGGAGAAATGGAGATCGTGTCCATTCCGGGCGCCGAAAATATTGAGCTCACGCATATCCTGGGTAACCCGGATGTGGGGCCAAAAGAACGCCACCTGGTGCTGATGTGTCGGTCGGGTGCGCGCTCGGCACAGGCCGCGGCGCGGTTGCGAAGTAGCGGGTACGAAAACGTCTACGAGTTGACCGGGGGTGTGCTGGACTGGGTGCGGGATGTGGCTCCCGGGGAGGCGGTTTATTAGTACGGCGCCATGAGTTATTGCCACGGGGGGATACTTAGGGGCGCTTGGGTACACTGCGCAACAAGACTTTAAGTGCCGTGATGAGGAGTTGCAATGACGACGGTTAGCCTGCGTTATTTCGCCGCCGTGCGCGAGGCTGCCGGGGTTGAAAAAGAGGAGCGGAAAGCATCATCCGTGGCAGCTGCACTGGAGGAGGCCTGCGCCGAATATGGCGCGGAATTCGCTCGACTGATTAGCATCAGTTCACTGCTTCTAAACGGCGCAGCACTGCCGACAGAAACCGCTAAGGCGCAGCTGGATGCGGATGCGAAAGTGGATGTGCTTCCGCCATTTGCCGGAGGGTAATTTTTCTGGCGGGGGCTTTTCTTGCCGCGATCTAGTTTTCGCCGCGTTCCCAAGTTCCCGACGCTCCCCCAGATTTGTGCTCGATACCGACGTTGCGAATATGAGCGCCCCGATCGACCGCCTTGACCATGTCGATGATGTTCAGTGCCGCGGTGCAAACACTGGTAAGGGCCTCCATTTCGATGCCGGTGCGATCCGCAGTGCGGACCTCCGCGCTGATGGCCACGCCGTCCGATACGAGTTTCACATCAACGTCCACCCCGGTGATCGCAATCGGGTGGCACAGCGGAATCAAATCCGGGGTGCGCTTGGCAGCCGCAATTCCGGCAATCCGAGCAACGCCCAGAGCATCCCCCTTCTTCAAATCGCCCGCCCGCAGCAGCTCGATCGTTTCTGGTTGGAGGGCTACGTGGCCCACCGCAATGGCTCTTCGGGCGGTTACAGGCTTGTCGCCGACGTCCACCATGTGCGCCGCGCCCCCGGCATCAATATGCGTCAAACGCGGTTTCGCATCGGACATGACCACTCCGTTTCAGCAGGGATTTGGTAATGCAGTGAGCCTATGACATGTCGCCCGGCGCGCACGCCAAATTGCGGGGTCTAAAGTGGAAGGACGCAATCAAATGGGAGGTAAATGGTGCACGCACCACATGATCCGACGCCAAAGTTCGCGGAATATGCCCATCCGGGCCGACTCGTGAGCACCCAGTGGGTAGAAGAAAACTTGGAAACCCCGGGCGTGGTGGTAGTTGAATCTGATGAAGATGTGCTGCTGTATGAAACAGGGCACATTCCGGGGGCCGTCAAGATCGACTGGCATACGGATCTAAATCACCCGGTGACCCGCGACTACGTGGACGGGGAAGGTTTTGCAAAACTGTGCTCCGCCAAGGGGATCGCCCGCGATGACACGGTCATCATTTACGGCGATATGAGCAACTGGTGGGCGGCCTACGCGCTGTGGGTTTTCACGCTCTTTGGCCATGAAGATGTCCGCCTAATGGATGGCGGCCGCGATGCCTGGATCGCTGAGGGACGCGAGTTAACACGCGAAGAGCCCACTCCTGTTCCGACCGAGTACCCCGTAGTTGAGCGTGATGACTCCCAGATTCGGGCCTTTAAGTCACAGGTCTTGGATGCGATCGGCACCCAGCCCCTGATCGACGTGCGCTCCCCCGATGAGTTCTCGGGCCGGCGTACCACCGCGCCGCACTATCCCGATGAAGGGGCGCTGCGTGCCGGCCACATTCCCACTGCGCACTCCGTGCCGTGGGGCAGGGCTGCTGACGAAGACGGACGGTTTAAGTCACGTGCGGAATTGGAAAAAATCTATGTCGATGAGCTCGGTCTAGATCGAGAAGGTCCGGTCATTGCTTACTGCCGCATTGGTGAGCGCTCCGCTCACACCTGGTTTGTGCTGCACTACCTTCTTGGATTCAACCAAGTACGGAATTACGATGGGTCGTGGACGGAATGGGGCTCGGCCGTGGGCGTCCCCATCGAACGTAAGGAAGACACGGAGGCTGCATGAGCGATAACGCTCTACCCGCTCCCCTGGCAGAACTCGTAACCGACTTTCAAGAACTGGGCGAAAAAGACCGGCTACAGCTCCTGTTAGAACTCAGTGATGAACTGCCAGATTTGCCCGAGCGCTACGCCGATCATCCCGAGTTACTAGAACCGGTTCCGGAGTGTCAATCTCCGCTATTTTTGACGGTGGAGATTAATGAGGATGAAAACGTGGCGCTGTTCTTCTCGGCGCCACCTGAGGCACCCACTACCCGCGGGTTCGCCAACATCTTGCATACCGGGCTCAACGGACTGCCAGCGCAGGAAATTCTCGCCGTGCCAGATACTTTCACCGAGCAGTTGGGGCTCACCCACGCGGTCAGCATGCTGCGGATGCGCGGCATGCACGCCATGCTGGGAAGGGTCAAGCGGCAAATTAGCGAAAAAATTGCTGCAGCTTAAAAACTAAGCAGAGGCGATATGGCGCGCGAGCTCCCCGAATTGCAGGTCGTGGAAAACCACCTGCCCCGCCACCACCCTGGAAGTCAGTTTCGCGCCGGGTATGTTTTGCGCCCCCGAGATTCCGAGCGAGGCTCGGATTCTGACTTGGCGGCGCTGTATGCACCGCTGATCCTGGACGGCGATGAAAACACCGGAGATGTCGCGGCAGCGGTTGATCCTGACCTGCCTTTAGTGCGCGCGAATTTCATTACCAGTTTGGACGGATCCGTAACGGGAGCCGACGGTAAATCCGGCTCGATTAACGGGCCGGCTGACTTGCGCGTCTTTCAATTGCTGCGCGCCCAGTCCGATGCAGTTTTTGTCGGCGCCGGAACCGCGCGAATTGAAGGGTATCAAGACACGGACATTCCGGAAGGCCTTCAACCGCTCCGGGATGATGCGCATCCCCGACTCATTACGGTCACGCGCAGCGGGCAATTGGATCCCGCCTTTTTGGCGGCCCGGCCGCTAATAATCACGGCCCAGGGCCACCCCGCGGCTTCGATGCTGGCAGAAAAGGTACCGGCCGATGATTTGCTGATATTTGGCGCACAAGCAGTCGACTTCCGCGCTGCGCTGCGGGAATTGAAGCAGCGGGGATACGCCAATATTTTATGCGAGGGTGGGCCACACCTAATGGGATCGCTCGTCGAACACGGGCTCGTT
>JAJYRW010000213.1 GCA_021793895.1 Actinomycetes bacterium | reverse complement strand
AGTGACGAAGTTGCAGATTCCGGCTACGTCTCCGGCGATGGGACTGTGACCATCTGGACCCCCGATGAACGCAACGATCCAGTTGAACTGGCCGGAGTTACGTTTGGTGAGCAAGAAGTGGATCTGGCTGATTGGCACGGGAGTGTCGTCGTCCTAAATTTTTGGTACGCCGCCTGCCCCCCATGCCGCGCCGAAGCCCCAGACCTAAATGAAGTGGCCACGGAAATGGCGGACGAGGACGTGGAATTTTTAGGTATTAATTCCACCGACGATCCCGGAACGGCGGAAGCTTTCGACCGCACCTTTGAGGTTCCCTACCCGTCGCTGCATGATGAGCGCTCGCAAGGGGTGGCGGCCATGCAGGGCAAAGTAGCCCTCCAAGCCGTCCCGACTACGGTTGTCCTCGACACCGAGGGGCGCGTTGCTGCCCGCGTGATTGGCCGCGTGGATTCCTCAACTTTGCGCACCCTGATCACCGACATTCAAGCGGAGTCTGACTAAGTGGATTCTTTGGGCTCGACCTTTGCCTCCATCGTGCTCGACGGCTCGATGCTGCTGGCCATCCCGATCGCCATCATCGCCGGTTTGGTGTCCTTCGCCTCCCCGTGCGTTTTGCCCCTCGTGCCCGGTTACTTGGGTTATGTAACGGGAATGGCCGGGGCCACATCAATTGAGGACGGCGACTCGCACCGTCGCAAAAAACGCAACACCATGGTCTTGGGCGCGAGTTTATTCGTGTTGGGTTTCACGGCCGTGTTCGTGGTCTTAGGGATTGTTGCCGGGAGCTTGGGGGCCGCACTTGCCCCGTGGCAAATCTGGATTGAGCGGGTTTTGGGCGCGGGTGTAGTGGTGCTCGGAATCGTATTTTTAGGCGGATTCGGTCTGCTTCAGCGCGAGCGGCGCCTGACCATAAAACCCGCGGCGGGGCTGTCCGGAGCCCCGGTATTGGGAATGATTTTCGGGTTGGGATGGGCGCCCTGTATTGGCCCGACGTTCGCTGCCGTTTTGACGCTTTCGCTGGGCGGAGGAAGTGCGCTGCGGGGCGGATTATTGGCAGTCATGTACTGCATCGGGCTGGGTTTGCCATTTATTGCGGTAGCTTTCGCCATGGACCGCGGGAGCCGGATTTTAGGGTTCTTACGTCGCCACCGCCTTGCGCTGATGCGCATCGGGGGCGGCTTGCTAATTGTGATCGGAATAGCTCTTGTCAGCGGTCTTTGGGGCGCATGGGTGCGCTCCCTGCAGGGCCTTATTGGCGGTTTTGAGACGGTGGTTTAAGGATGAGCGAAAGCTCAACGCCGCGGCTTCCTCGACTAGGGGTGCGCGGCTGGCTGCGCTGGGTGTGGCGCCAATTGACCTCGATGCGCGTGGCGTTGATGTTGCTACTCGCCCTCGCAATTGCGGCGCTACCCGGTTCGGTTTTGCCGCAAAGACCACAGGATCCGGGCGAGGTCGTGCGGTACCTGGAAGAAAACCCCACCTGGGGTGAGATTTTGGACCGCCTGGGCTTTTTTGATGTCTTTAGCTCGGTGTGGTTCTCGGCCATTTACCTGCTGCTATTTATATCGCTCATTGGCTGCATCTTGCCGCGCACGAAGGTGCACTTTAAGGCACTGCGCATGCAGCCACCCAAGCCCCCGCGGCGCTTTGACCGGTTCCGGGCGCGGCAAAAATTCGAGGTAGCCGCCCAGCCGCAAGAAGTGGCAACTGTGGCCAACCGCATACTGGGCCGGAAATATCGCTCATACGTCGTGGAAGAAGAATCCGCATGGGCCGTGTCGGGGGAGCGCGGGTACTTGCGAGAAACCGGCAACCTGCTCTTTCACTTGGCTCTGCTCGGAGTGCTCGTGGCGATGGCCGCCAGCCACCTGCTTACCTATCGAGGTCAAGCCCTGGTCCTGGAGGGGCGGGGTTTTGCCAACTCTGTGGTGGACTACGACACATTCGAAGCTGGCCCGTGGGTGGATACGGAAGAGCTATCACCATTTTCCTTTGTTTTGGAGCGTTTCGAGTCCGAGTTCACCGCTGATGCGGAAGCGCGAGATTTTGAAGCGACGGTCAGCGTGACCCATCCCGATGGCGCTGTTGAAACACAGAGTATTCGCGTAAATCACCCAATGAACCTGGGTGGAACCAAAGTGTTTCTTTCCGGTAATGGCTATGCCCCGAACGTAACGGTGCGCAACGCGGAAGGCGAGGTAGCGTTTTCCGGTTCGGTGCCGTTTTTGCCGCAGGATGAGGTTTATACCTCGCCAGGAGTCATAAAAGTTCCCGATATGGGTGGAGAAGAACAGATCGGGTTGGCGGGCTCATTTTTGCCCACCGCGGAGCTGCGGACCGAAGGTGCGCGTTCAATCCACCCCCAACCGCATGCGCCACTGCTGGTTTTGACGCTCTGGGCAGGGGACTTGGGTCTTGATTCGGGGATTCCACAAAACGTTTACGAGCTAGATGCCCGCAATATGGTGCAAATTTCGCAAGACGGCGAGCCCATGGAATCCGGTGCCGTTCCGTCAACAATAACCGCCGAGCTGGGTGAAGTTGTCGAAATGCCGGGCGAATACGGAACCATCGAATTTAATGGAGTTGACCGCTTCGTTGCGTTGGATGTGCGCCATGATCCAGCGATTTTTTGGGTGCTGATTACTTCGCTGGCCGCATTTTTAGGCCTCATCGGATCACTGTTCACGCCGCGCCGGCGGGTGTGGTTGCGAGCGACCCGAACGGATGATGGTCGTACGCTAGTCGAAGTAGCTGGACTTACCAGGCATGAAGATATGGGCTTGGAACCGGAAATCATGCAGGTCATTACGGAACTGAAAGCGCAGCTGAGCCAAGATCGAGACGGGGACGAAAAATGATTTCTGAGGCGATCGTCACTTATTCCAATGCCAGTGACATGCTCATTTACGGTGCGATGGCCGCCTATGCAGTGGCGCTGATCGCCTTCTCCATTGATTTGGCGCGACTGGCGGATCGTTCAAGTGGAAATAACCGCAAGCTAGCGGGTGTGGGCCAGGCAGTGACCTGGGTGGGTTTCCTCATGCACGGCGTGGCGGTTTTACTTCGGGGACTGGCGGTAAGCCGGGTGCCGTGGGCCAATATGTATGAGTTTGCGATCACGGCCACGCTGATCGCGGTTGCCGTCTATCTGGGGCTGCAGGTACTGCGCGATATGCGCGTGCTGGGCGCTCCGGTAACCGGAATCGTCCTGCTGATTCTTGGCGCAGCCGTAACCCTGTTTTATGTGGATCCGCGCGATTTGGTTCCGGCACTGCAAAACTACTGGCTGATCATTCACGTCTCGATCGCCACCATCTCAGTGGGCGTGCTGACGGTAGCTTTTTTGATTTCGGTGCTGCAACTTATCGTTGATAAGCACGACCGCGTCCGCGCGGCTGAAGACAAGGGCGCCGCGTCTACTCAGGGCGCCAGCGCCGCGGCCACTGATGCTTCCGGCGCCGCGACTTTGGCGAGCGATTCCACCGTCTCCGCGGAGGCAGTTTCGGCCACCGCGACAACCGGTGTGGAGACCATCTCCTCCGCCCAGGCGGGCACCGATGCTGCGCCGGCTAAAGGCAAACGCACATGGCAGCGCATTTTGAAGCATGTGGGAACCCCGCAGCAATTAGAAGGTGCCGCATTTCGCCTCAATGCAATTGGGTTTGTGCTGTGGACTTTCACGTTGATTGCCGGCGCCATTTGGGCCGAAGAAGCCTGGGGACGCTTTTGGGGCTGGGACCCCAAAGAGGTGTGGACCTTCATAATTTGGGTGGTCTACGCCGCATACTTACACGCCCGCGCTACGCGCGGCTGGGCCGGAGCCCGCGCGGCCTGGTTCGCCATTATTGGCTACGCGTGCATCATCTTTAACTACACGATCGTGAATGTGTTCTTCAATTCAATTCAC
>JAJYRW010000212.1 GCA_021793895.1 Actinomycetes bacterium | reverse complement strand
TAGTGGTTAGCGGCGCGGGCAGTCCCAACAGGAGCAGGGCGGAATCCAGGCCGGCTAAAAGCGCCAGCCCGCCGGGAATCAGCAGTGTCAATCGAAACGGGGTCGCGGTTTTCATGCCGGCCCCAAATTCGATCGCACCAAGCACGCTCCGGGCTCCGCGAAGGGAACCAACTCCATTTCGGTGCCGGTTGCCCCCAGCGCCTTCATCACCCCGGCCATCAGTCCCGCGTGAACCTGGCACACGATTTGGGGGTATTTCAGCGATGCGTCCAGCAGCGGGCACCGCGTCAGGCGCGTGAGCTTGGGGTCATCGGGATCGGTAACCGGGGCGAAACCCATGTTGCTAAGGACGTGAAGTACTGCGGCATTGATTTGGGACGGCGTGTTGCACCCGATCTGCTTTGTCGGGTTTTCCTGTTGTGCTGTGGCAAGTTCGCGGCCCCATTCCTCGCCCGCGTCGCGGGCAGCCTGCTGCGGGTCATCACTGCTGCGCAAGAGCTGGCGCGCTAGCGCGGTGGCCAGGCCGGCGTATTCGGAATCCACCACTCCGGGTGGTGTAATAAGTTCATAGGCCCAGGACGGCCGGCCCCGTCCGCCCGGATGGTGACGCACGCGGCGCACCACTTTCGAGCGGTGCAGACCCTCTAAGTGTTCCCGGGCTGTGTTGACATGAATCTCAGCAAGCTCGGCAACTGCGGTGGCCGTGAGTGGATCGCGGCTTTGGGCTACCAAATTCCATATTGCCAAGCGCGCTTGCGACACGTTGTGCTGGGCCGTGGCGGGAGCGCTAGTGCGGGGGCCTTTATTTTCCACGGTACCCATAGTAGTAAATTGTCCGTCAGTCCAACTAGGACCATCCGAACTTGTTCGAAAGAGGTCAAAGTGTCCACTTCCAGTGAGCAGCTCGTGGTGGCAAGCAGCGCCGCCGATGCCGATGCAATTAATTCCCTGCGCACCGACCTCGCCGAACTCACCGGCGCGATCACCGCGCTGGAATCCAGCTTTATCTCAGGCGCCGAAACTGCGGTAGCCGGAGGCGGGATTGAAGATGTTTCTCGTGCGCGGCTGGACTTCGTGGAATTTGCCACAACGGACATTCTGATGCGCTCCCGCGCCGAAGAAGCCACCCTTTATCGCGCGGCCATCACCGCCCCCGCTACCCGCCATCTGGTCGAGGGGCTGGTTGCCGAACATCGAACATTAGAGGGCCTAATTAAAGAAGTGCGCGAGTCCTCTTCGCCGGTGCGTGCTGCCGCTGCCGCCCGGGCTTTCGTCGCCCTCGTGACGGTCCACCATGAAAAAGACTCCGAGATTCTGGCGCCGGCACTGGCAGCTGCCAATGACGTCGAATTTTCGGAAGAGCTGCGCAATTTGGCGCTTAAGCAACAAGAACTTGCTGCCCCACCGGCCGGCGGAGGCGGCTGTGGCGGCAACTGTTCCTGCGGTAAGCAAGACGCGGCGGCCGAGCCGGAACTTGATGCCAGCACACTGCCACCCGCGATTCGACACGCCACCATTTTTGGGGCGTTGAACTCGCTCAAGTCGGGCGCCTCGCTGATACTCAAGGCTGACCACGCCCCCACACCGCTCATCACGCAACTTGAGGAGCGCTCGCCCGGCGACTTCACCGTGGCCTACCTCGAAGAGGGCCCCGAGGTTTGGAAACTGCGCTTCACGCGCAACTAGGCTCGTTACCCTTCCACGGCCCCGCTACGATTCTGTAGGCCTCAAGTTTTTGGCGACCGGGCCGCCCAGCTCGCCGTCTTGAGCGGATGTAGCCCAATCGGAACCTGTGGTCGCATTACGCTTCTATAACGTTGCGCCGGGATGGAATTTTCCGATCAATAATGTGCCATAGCCTGCCAGAATGAGACAAAAACTTATTCGAGGCGGGGCACTTCTCATTTTTGCAAGCCTGGCAACGGCGTGCGCATCGGGTCAGTCTGACTCGACAGACATGGGGGTGACACGCGCCGAGCCGGGTTACGCCTTAGACGAGGCCGATAGTTTTAGCAGCGCCATCGAAGAGGGTGGCGACAGCGCCGGATCCGACATGAGCCAGGCCGAATCCGATATCGGCCAGACCGAGGAGGCCGACCCTGATCGTCAAATCGTTACGACGGGGAATATCTATATTCGCTCATCTGATCCCTTCGAGACGGCCGATGCGGTCTTAGACCTGATTGATGACGTAAACGGACTGATAGAGGAACAGTCACAACGCGGCAGCGTCGAAGATGACAACGCAGAGGTATCACTAACCGTGCGAGTGCCGGCCGGGGATGCTTCCGAGACGGTTGCTGCGCTGGAAGAGGCCACCGACGTATACGAGGTCGACACCCGCAAAGAGGACGTCACCGGCCAGGTTAGTGACGTCAATGCTCGCATAGCGGCCCTGGAAACATCAGTGGAGCGACTGACAACATTAATGGCGGAGGCCGGTTCTAGCGAGGCGCTCATTGAGGCCGAGAATGCTCTGACCCAGCGGCAGGCGGAGCTCGATGGTTTACGCGCGGTGCAAGAAGACTTAAGCGATCGCGTGTCGATGGCCACGTTCCACATTTCGATAAGCTCTGAGCGCGTTCAAACCACCGCACCTGAGGGGTTCTTCGGCGGGATCAAGGCCGGTTGGGACGGCCTCGTGAGCGCCTTTTTGGGCGTGGTGACGGCGCTTGGTGTTTTGACACCGTGGCTGATTGTGCTGGTTCCGGTAGCGGTGATAGCTCTACTGCTGTGGCGGCGGTACGCGCACAAGCGCAAGGCGGACACAAAAAGCACTAGGGTGGGCGCAGCGCCCCCGGAGGCAAAACCGAAGGACGTAACCGCACCAAACGCAGCGTCGGAGCAGGCAGAAGAATAGGGAAGAATAGGCAGGTGTAGTGACAAAAGTGGCGGGCGATCACGATGAAGTGATGACAACTGAGCTCGTCGCTGTTGTTGTCGCCGTGCTGGGTAACGTTCCGCATGTTTTGACAGCGCCGGAGACTGCCGATGCACCGCGCCTGCCTTCTGGGCCGCTGCAGTCGCGCCACCCCACGATGCAGGCCGGGTTGCGGTCGTGGGTGGAACAGCAAACCGGCTACAACCTCAAATATGTGGAACAGCTTTATACGTTCGCCGACCCGGCGCGCACCAAGACGGGTGGGCGCATAATTTCTGTGTCCTACCTCGGGCTCACGCGCGTCGGCGTGGGCCAGGGAAACTGGGTGCCGTGGTATGAACTTTTCCCGTGGGAAGACCGGCGTTCTTCTACCGCGCTAGTTGATGAACAAATTGCGCCAGCGCTATCGAAATGGGTCCAGGGCGCCACGGAATTAGCCCACCGCCAATCGCGGCGCCAGCGCTGTGATGCAGATTTCGGTCTGGGCGATTATCCATGGATTTCAGCCTTAAACCTGCAGCGCTATGAGTTGTTATACGAGGCGGGCCTCGTTGCAGAATCCGAAGACGATGTGCGAGTGCCAGAAGTCCAACTGGGTCGGGCTATGGCTTTTGACCATCGCCGCATCGTAGCCACCGGGATTGCCCGCCTACGCGCTAAAAGCCAGTATCGGCCCGTGGTGTTTGAACTTATGCCCCGCGAATTCACGCTGGGCCAGTTGCAGGCCGTGGTCGAGGCGCTGACCGGGCAGCGCGCCCATAAGCAAAATTTCCGGCGTCTTATTGCGCAGCAAAACCTGGTCGAGGAGACGGGCACTACCTCTCGCGCGACTGGCGGGCGACCCGCCCGCATGTATCGCTTTCGCCGCGAGGTGCTTTTAGAGCGCCACATTGCTGGAACACGCCTACCCGTGACCAAGTCGCGCTGATCATAAGCACCGCCGCCTCGCGAATCATTTGTGGTCGCCCGCGCCGGGCGACCTGCATTGCGCACTGCCCGAAAATCCGGAACTAGGCAGTTATGCTCAAATGCAGTATATTAAATGCTCA
>JAJYRW010000211.1 GCA_021793895.1 Actinomycetes bacterium | reverse complement strand
GCGAGATCCGCATGGACGGTAAACGCGTGCGGATCGATAACCCGTGGGACGCGCTTGATCGCCATATCGCGCTTGTCCCGGAGGATCGCGGCGTTCAGGGCCTGTTTTTAGAACAGAGCATTGCGTCAAACTCGTCGGCCCCGAAGCTGGACTCGCTGCTGACTAAATTCCGGCTCCTTGACACGAAAGCCGAACAGAAACTTGCGCGCCACACGGTCGACTACATGGCGGTCAATAATAAGAACATCGACGCGCTAGTTGGCATCCTGTCCGGCGGTAACCAGCAAAAAGTAGTTATCGGTAAGTGGATCGCCACCGAACCCAAAGTTTTTATTCTCGACAGCCCAACTGTGGGCATCGACATTGGCTCAAAAGCGGAGATTTACGAGCACATCCAAGCACTGGCCAAATCGGGGATCGGCGTGATCCTTATTTCCGATGAGCCGGAAGAAATTTATGTCAACTGCAACCGCGTCATCGTGATGCACGAGGGCGACGTCATCGCCAAGTTCAACGAGGAAGAACGCAACGCTCCGGACTTCCAAGAGCACTTGGCGGAAGTTGTTGCGAATCCAACGAGTGTCGCAATCAATGGCGCAACAGGGGTGAAATGATGAAGTCTTCACCGTTTCATAAGGTGATGAACCGTCGTGCTACCACGATGGAGAAATATCTTTCCGTAATTGTCATCGCCTATATCGCGATAGTCGCGGTCAAAAATCCTCTGTTCTTTAGCTTTGAGACCCTCTTCGACATCGTGCGCGGCGGCTCGGGAACCATGCTGCTGGCACTCGGTGTGCTCGTCGTTCTAGTTTCCGGTGGCATCGACGTTTCGTTCACCGCGGTGGCGCTCGTATCCGCATATGCGTCGGTGTTGACGATGCTCAAACTCGAGGTCGACAGCATTTTTCTCGGGCTCTTGATTTCGATCGTGGTCGGCACCCTCCTGGGTGCCTTGAACGCGGTAATAATTCAGATCTTGCGCTTACCCACGCTGATCGTCACGCTCGGCACAATGAGTGTCTACCACGGGCTGATGGCAGTAATTTTCGGTACGAAGTCGTACCCAATGAGCCAGATGCCGCAGTCGATGGTCAAGTTCGGATCCGCCGACATGATCACGATCAATGTGGGCGACGCGCGTTACGGCCTCACAATATTTTTCCCGATCGTTGTTGCGGCGATCATTTTGACGTGGTTTATCTTGTACCGCACCATGCTAGGGCGGCGCGTATTCGCGATCGGATCGAATGAAGAGTCTGCCTCACGCCTGGGTATCAATATTTTCCGCACCAAGCTGTTCGTCTACTCCTATACGGGTGCTCTCGCCGGGCTGATGGGCGTTATGTACTTCTCGGAAATTAAAGACGTCAAACTTGTTTCGCCCCTGATGGGCGCCGAACTGTTGATCATCGCGGCTGTCGTCATCGGTGGCGCGAAGTTGACCGGCGGTGAGGGCACAGTGCTGGGCGCAATCCTGGGTGTTGTCGTGTTCGAACTGTTCCAAACAACCCTGGTCTTCCTCGGCTTGAGCTCTTCGTGGAACGACTTGTTCTTCGGTGCGGTGCTACTAGCCAGCCTCATGGTTATGTACCGACGCCAACGCATATATGACCGCAAAAACCTAGTGTTTTCCGCCAACTGATCCAGCGTGACAGGAGGATTAAAAATCATGAATCACGTCAAGGGATTGTTGAGCAGAAATCCCCACTTTACGGTTCTTACTTTTCTTACCGCTTCGACCCTGATTGTGCTCATCTCGATTCTGGGTGGCCGATTCTTATCGTCGAACAACCTGCAGTCGATGGGCACCCAGGTCGCAGAATTCGGCCTGCTGGCGCTCGCGATGGGCCTTTCGATGTTGCTGGGCGGTATCGACCTGTCGATTGTCTCGGCGGCGGTGCTTTCAGGAATCGTCGGCGCGAAATTCCTCTCGGGTGACCTCATTGAGATCACGCCCGGCAACGAGACCATGGTGCTGGTGATCGGTTCGATCGCGATCTTGGTTACGGGAATGCTGTGCGGCCTATTGAATGGTTTCTTGATCGCCAAAGTTTCCATTCCCCCGATTTTGGCCACGCTCGCGACGCTCATCTTCTTCTCCGGCGTCGGCATGGTCATTACCAATGGTCAGAGTGTCCCGGTGGTTATTCGCGACTTCTCGATGCTCGGCATATCCACGGTCGCCTATGTGCCGCTGATCTTTGTGCTGATGCTCGTGGTTTTCGTGGCGGTCGGCTTCTTCTTGCAGCGCACCCGTACCGGGCGGCGCTTCTACTTATATGGCGAGAATAATGTCGCCCTGCGCTTTACCGGTGTGCGCAATGAGCGCGTCGTTATGACGACATACATCCTCATTGGCCTGATCGTGGGGCTGGCCGGTTTAATCATGGTCTCGCGAGTTAACTCAGCCCGCGTCGGATTCGGCGAGTCTTATCTCTTGCAGGCAATTTTGGTTGTCGTTCTTGCTGGGTTTAACCCCTATGGCGGGCGCGGCAAGGTCGGCAGTCTGCTGTTGGGCCTGGTGCTACTGCAATCGCTGTCCAGCGCCTTCACGATCATGCGGTTCGACCCCTTCATGAAGACGTTCATTTGGGGCGCATCACTGCTAGTGATCATGCTCATCAACCGGTTAATTACGTTGCAATCGGAACGGCGCCGGTATCGACAGCCGCCCAAACCGCGCGACTCCGATTCCGCGCCCCCGTCCTCTCCGCAGCCCGAACCGGTTTCCGTTTAGGAGGAGCGATGACCGAAACCAAGAATTTTCACGTCCTCGCCGAGGCCGTCTCGCAGGAAATTGCGACGGTCTTGGCCCGGGTGGATGAAAAGCAAATTAGGGACGTCGTCTCTGCCCTCGTGGTGGCACCGCGCGCCTTTGTGCTCGGTGTCGGCAGAGAGGGATTGGCGGCTCGAGGTTTCGCGATGCGATTGGGCCACACGGGTTTGGAAACCCACTGGGGTTGGGATGACACCACTCCGGCCGTGGCTCAGGAGGACGTTTTTGTTCTCGTGAACGGCTCGGGCGCGATCGGGCACCTGGACTACGTATTTGAGCAGGTGAAAGCGACGGGAGCGACCACCGTTGTAGTAACTGGAGTGCCCGATGCGCAGACGCCTCGCAGCGCTGATCATGTGTTGACCATCCCCGCCAGTGTGTACCGCGGGACGGGCGATCTGGTGCCCTCAATTCAACCGATGGGCAGCCTGTTTGAACAGAGCACACTTGTCACGCTCGACCTGGTGGTGCTGCTCTTAGCGCGGGCGAAGGAACTGAGTTTTGCGGATTTAGCGACGCGGCACCGCAACTTCGAGTAGTCGGTTAGCAAGGGAGCTGAAATGACGAAAATTTGGAATGATCCGGCCGAGTTCACCGAGGATTCGCTCGCCGGATTCGCGATGCTGCATCGTCGCTACGTGCGGCAGGTCACCGGTGGCGTCGTGCGTCGTAATCCGGGTGCGGACGGCAAAGTCGTGGTCCTAGTGGGTGGCGGCTCCGGTCATTATCCGGCCTTCATGGGTTGGGTCGGACCGGGCTTCGCGGACGGCGCTGTCGTCGGAAATGTGTTCAGCGCCCCTTCTTCGCAGTATGCATATTCCGTAGCACGCGCGGCCGACCGCGGTGGCGGTGTGATCTTCGCGTACGGGAACCACGCGGGCGACGTCATGAACTTCGGCATGGCTGCAGAGCAGTTGCAACACGAGGGTGTTGACGCCCGGCACATCATTGTCACCGACGATATTTTGGCAGCCCCCGCTAGCGAGATTGAAAAGCGCCGCGGCATCGCCGGAGACTTCACGGTCTTTAAAATTCTTGGCGCGGCAGCCGAAACCGGCGCGAGTATGGACGAGGTAATGCGCCTTGGTCAGTTAGCTAACGATCAGACCCGCACGATCGGAATCGGCCTAGCCGGCTGCACTATGCGCGGCGCGGAT
>JAJYRW010000210.1 GCA_021793895.1 Actinomycetes bacterium | reverse complement strand
TGCTTGGCTTCCAGACTCGTATCCGACGGCGCCGGCGCCCGTTACGGCCGTGTTCGCCGGAATCTTGACCAAGGTCGGGGTGTACGCGATCTTGCGCACGGAAACGCTACTGTTTCCCGGCGAGCAATTGCGATCGCTCCTTTTGGTGGCGGCGCTGGCCACGATGCTGGTAGGAATTTTGGGCGCGCTGGCGCAAAGTGACTTGAAACGGCTGCTTTCCTTTACCCTTGTCAGCCACATCGGTTTCATGCTGTTTGGTATCGGCCTAGCCACCGAGTCGGGCCTGTCCGGCGCAGTGTTCTACGTCGCACACCACATCACCGTCCAAACGGTGCTGTTCCTAGTAGTGGGACTGGTAGAGCGGCACGGCGGGACGACCTCGCTGGAGCGTTTAGGCGGACTTGCCCGGCTGGCCCCGTTCCTGGCCTTAATGTTCTTCATTTCCGCGATGAATCTGGCTGGAATCCCGCCCATGTCCGGATTCTTAGGCAAAGTCGGCCTCCTACAGGCCGGTATTGAAACGGGAACACCCCTGGCTTGGACCCTCGTTGCCGGCTCCGTCGTGACCAGCCTGCTAACACTTTATGCCGTTTCGAAAGCGTGGAATAAGGCCTTTTGGCAAGCGGTACCCGCCGGTGATGTGCCCGTTCGTCTTCCGCGCGGCATGGTTTGGCCTACCGCGGGTCTCGTTGTTGCCATGGTTGGAATCACGTTCATCGCCGGGCCGCTGTATGGCTACACCTCGCGGGCAGCGACCGATTTGACCGCCCGCACCCCATACCTTGAGACAGTGTTGCCCGACTATGAAGAAATAATCCCGGAAATCGCGGAGGGAGGCCCATGAGCCTGCATCCGCAACGGCGTCGCGTGCGCTTCCAGCCCTGGTTAGTCCTGTGGCTGACTTTGGTGTGGCTGATGTTGTGGGGCGAAGTGACGTGGGGCAATATTTTGGCCGGCGCTATTGCTTCCACGCTTATCACCGTTGCCCTCCCGTTGCCGCCCGTGGCGTTCAAAGGCCGGTTTCATCTAGTTGGCCTGATTGTGCTTTTTGGGCGCTTCGCCTGGGACTTGCTGGTGGCGTCAGTCGAAATCTCTTATATCGCCGCCACGCGTCGGCGGTTGCCCCGTGGTGGTGTCATCGCCGTACCGATGCGATCGAATTCGGACCTCTACATGACCATCGTGTCGGATTTTCAAACGCTCGTACCGGGCAGTTTGATCGTGGACGCCAACCGCGAAACCGCGACGCTATACGTACACATCTTTGACCCGGTGGAGGAATCGGGCGTTGAGGAGGCTCGCCGGGGCGTATATGAACTGGAAGAGCGTGTTTTGCGGGCATTTGGTTCCGATGCGGAGATAGCAGCCGCCGGATTAGCCCCGCGCGGCCGGCTGCGCTGGCGCATCAAAACAGAGACTAGGGAGGAGAAGCAGTGAACGGCTGGATAGTTCTGGGTTGTTCGATTTTCCTCTTCGCGGCAGCGATCATGGCGCTGATTCGCATCATCGTCGGACCGAAAACACTGGACCGGATGATCGGCGTTGATCTGCTGATTACCACCCTCGTAGGCGCGATTGGGCTGGAAGCTGTCTACCACCGCCACGCCACCACCTTGCCCGTACTCGTTGTCCTGACACTCGTGGGTTTCGTCGGATCCGTTGTCGTGGCTCGCTTTGCTTCTTATGAGCAAAAGACCACGCCCCCGCGCCCACCAACGGCCAAGCTAGCTGCCGCGCGCCCTGAGCTGTTTAAGCCCCAGGTTCGCAAATCACCAGCACCGGATTTAGCAAAGCAACCAGATGAGGAGGAACAGTCGTGAACGTAGATTGGGAACTCGTCGCTGACATTCTTGGAGCCATTTGCTTTGCCGCCGGCGCGCTCCTGGCATTCTTTGCCGCCATCGGTGTGCTGCGCTTCCCCGATATTTTTGCGCGCATGCACGCCGCAACAAAACCGCAGGTCTTAGGGCTTTTCCTAGTGCTGGTGGGTATCGCGCTGATCTTGCGGCAAGGAACTGCAACGTGGGTATTACTTCTCGTTGCAGTGGGGCAGATGTTGACCGCGCCCGTTGCAGCGCACATGATTGGTCGCGCGTCCTACCGGACGGGACTGGTGCCAAAGAGCGAATTCGTGGTTGATGAACTCACCCGCGATATCGATCTGGCGGAAGCCGAACTGGAAGAACACCAGCGTCCCGCGGGCACAGATTAGCTCCAACGGCTTACTTGCTGCCTACACGGCGGAATTACGCTTCTTCGAGTTCAGGATGATCAGCGCCGAAGGGGCCGGCGCCCGTCTTGTTGGCATAGAACTGGGCTGCGCCGCGCGCGGCACTGGTGCGAATGACCTCCATCACCACGCCGGAGATCGCTGCGAAAGCTAGGGCCTGCCCCCAAGTCAGACGCGGGTCATCGGCGGAATCGGGCGCTTCTTCTCCGGTGGCCTTTTCCCAGCTGCGCTTGATGACCTGTTTGGCCACAAACCCCGCGGCGACACCGGCAATTGCGCTCGTAATTTTCCAACCCATAGTCACTCCCTAAATTCGCAAGTTCCCATCAGCGTAGTTCTTCGATCCTAACGGCGCACACCCATCAAGAGCCGCAGCGGCGCCCACCCAGCAACGCCTCCAGCGGCGCACCCGCAATACTCCGGTCAGCCGCGCAACCCCTAATCCCCAACTGAACCCCGAACCAGCAGAGCGCACCTAAGATTCGGTTCGAGACGCCGTCCAAAAGCACCTTGGTGTACCGTGGGCCACGTAACGACAGGGGAGCGCAAACATGCGCTGAGAGTGTGGATAACCGCAGACCCTCGAACCTGATCCGGTTTGTGCCGGCGGAGGAAGTCGAGATTTCTCTCACCAGTCGCCGCCAAAAACGGTGCCGGCTGGAACCCCTCCTAACTAATAGGAGGTCTTGTGACGCAATTTTCACGTTCGCGACTGGTCACGGTCGCAGCAGGAAGTCTCACCGCACTGGTTTTAGCCAGCTGCTCCGTGGTGGGATCCGATTCGCCGGACTCCAATTCCGACGAAGGCACCGCTGGCGCTACCGGCGGGGCAGAACCGGTCACGATCACAGTTGTGGCTCACGACTCGTTCAGCATGGACGAAGAAGTGATGGACGCTTTCACCGAGGAGACGGGCATCACCGTCGAAGTCCTGGTGCAGGAAGATGCGGGAACGCTGGCAAATCAGCTCGTCCTCACCGAGGGATCACCCCTGGGAGACGTGGTATTCGGAATTGATAACACCTTTGCTTCGCGCGTGATTGACGCCGATATTTTCGATGAGTTCGACTCCGACGTCATTGCCGAAGATCGCGACAAATACGCCATCACCGGCGCCGGGAGCGACCAACTGGTCCCCATCGACTTCGGGGACGTGTGCATCAACATCGATCACGAGTGGTTCGCCGATGAGGGAATTGCCGAACCCGAAACCCTTGAGGATCTCACACAAGAGGAATACCGGGATCTGCTCGTGGTACAAAACCCGGCGAACTCCTCACCCGGGCTCGCCTTCCTCTTCGCCACGATCGGCGCCTTTGGTGAAGATGGCTGGCAAGACTACTGGCAAGCACTGGCCGATAATGGCGTGAAGGTTTCCAACTCCTGGACCGACGCCTACTCGGTCGAATTCTCCGGATCCTCTGGCGAGGGACCACGCCCGCTGGTGGTTTCCTACGCGTCTTCGCCGCCGTCTGAGGTGCCCGAAGGCGCCGATGAGGCACCCACTGGGTCAATGCTGGAGACCTGCTTCCGGCAGGTTGAGTACGCCGGAATTTTGACCGGCACCGAGCACCCCGAGGCAGCCGCTGAGGTCATCGAATTCTTCTTATCGACCGACTTCCAAGAGGCAATCCCGGGCGAAATGTACATGTATCCGGTGCGCTCCGACGCCGACCTTCCCGAGGATTGGGAAAAATTCGCTGCCGTGG
>JAJYRW010000209.1 GCA_021793895.1 Actinomycetes bacterium | reverse complement strand
GGGGAATTTCAGCCAAAATTTGTCTCGATTCCACGACATCCAACCGAGTTTGGGTGATCAACTCATCAGCATCGCCAAACGCGATCATGGGGCGCAAAAATCGCACCAAGACCACCTCGATGCGCTCGCCATAAATATCGCGCCCGTGGTCGTGTAAGTGACATTCCATGCGCCGGTCGCGCACGTTTTTAAACGTGGGGTTCGAGCCCACGCTCACCGTTGCTCCCACCCAGGAGCCAGAGGCTAATTGCACCCAGGCCGAGTACACCCCATCATCGGGCTTATCGTCTTCGACAGCCAGATTCGCGGTGGGAAATCCCAGCCCTTTTCCGCGGCCATTGCCGGGTATGACGGTGCCGGTAAAACGAGTATTGAAGTGTTTAGCCACGGATTGCTCGGTATCTGCTCTGGTGAAAAACGAGGGGTTCAACGTCAGGGAAGTGCTCGACATCTTCTATCGACAGCAGCACGATGACGTGATCGCCCGCATCTAGTACGTCATAGACCTTGCATGTCAGCCACAGCGCGGCGCCGTCGAGATGAACGGCACCCGCATCAGTGTGTTGCCACGAAATTTCCGCAAAGCGGTCCCCGGTGCGAGCTGAAAGACTGCGGCTGGCCTGTTCCTGTTCGCTGCCCAACACGCTCAGCCCGAGCGTGGCCGCTCCATCTGGATATCGAGGAAGATCACATCAAAATTGGACTGATAATTCTCCAGGAGAGCGGCGCCGTCCTCAAATTGCCGCGCCTGATACTGCAGCGGATGCTGATGGGAATATTGCTTGAGGTACTGGCTGATAACTTCCCGGTCGCGCGGGTTGTCGTCCACAATTCCAATCGAACTGAGGTCGACGCGGGGCTGCGCAAAAGCGATCCTCTCTCTGAAGCATTCTGGACACGCAGGTGTCAGCAGAATTACAGGTCTATTGGGTCATGCTTGCTGCCTCAATGATATGTCAGGCGAGTTGTTGGGGACGTTTTTGGTGTCCATGCCCCACCATCTGGTGCTCCACGTCTAGGCGAAATCTGATTAAGTTGTGAGTTGAGGTGCGTATGGCGCACCTCAACTCACAAACAAAGGCTGGGTGCCCAAACAAAGCCGGGCGGAGAACGCCCAAACGCGCCGGCCTACCCGTTAAAGGGAGTGCGGCGGCGGAAATCCTCCGCCACATCTTCGAAAGTCAACCGAGCCAGCCACCTACCGCGTCTACGTGAACTCCGATGCAAACCTTGATGTCCTTAGCCATTTACTTACGCCTCCCTAGTGTCAGCCAGTAATTCGATCTTCTCCGTAACGCGGTTACCGAACAACAGGTGCAACACGATGTGCACCACGAACGCGATGGCGAGGGCCGCCAGGCTGGAGGAGAAGTCATTGGGCAGCGGCCACAAGTACTGGAACAGCAGTCCCGCGGTGCCACCAACCACGAACGAGACGATCGCGTTCCATCGAAGTGCGGGCTGTCTTGCGTGGCTGTCGGGGGTGAATGCCCCGCGTCGCAGCAGGAAGTAGTTCGCGATGATCGGGGCTACTAGCGGCACGAACGCGGCACCTAAGACGGTGATGAAGTCGTTGAAGAAGAGCTGGTAGAAGCCGAGCGAACCCAAAATGGTTCCAATTACACCCACGATGAGCACGATCTTTGCCCGCCGGGCGTTGAAGTTGAACCCACGCAGAACCGGCCCGACATAGAGCGAGTTGGAATAAAGTTCAGAGTTTTCGGTAGTCCACAGTGACGTCGTCCATACGATCACACCAACGATGGTCAGGAACAGGCCTTTCGTGTACATCCAGTTAACGAAGTTGGAATCGCCGGTCGCGATAGATCCGATATAACCCACCACATTGAGCAGCGGGTTTGTCAAGATGAATGCGGCGGCGGCGCCGATAACTACGGCCTTGGTGTGTTTAGCGAAACGCATGATGTCGGCGCCCATGACGGCTCCCGCAATCCACGCGCCAACGACGATCGTGATTCCAGTTCCCATGGGCAGCCCGCCCCGGGTATTGGCCTCGGCGACCACGGCGTCCCAGCCACCGTTATCAGCGACCATGCCATAACCGGAGTAGAGGGCAACAACAAGCAGGAGCGGTGCGATGGGCAGCGCGACCTTTTCGATTGCTGAAATACCGCGGTAGGCGGTCCACGTGAACAGGGCGCCGAAGGCAATACAACTCAGTACGACTTCGAGCGAGATCGGATCAATGCTGCCGCGACCAAAGAAGGACGGGGCAACGACAGTGATGCCCGTGGGGTTACCGAGTAAAACACCCCAGATCTCGCCAATCAGGCCCAGAATCGATGCGAACCAGCCCAACGTGAGCAGTCCCATGAAGACCATAGGCAAAATGAAGCCCTTATTGCCGTAAGAGACCTTGGAGAGCAACGCCAGGTTGAAACCGGTTTTCATCGCGGGGATGCCCAGCAAAATGGTGAGCGCGAAGAGCACGAGTTCACCAATCGCGATGGTGGTTACGGCCCCGCCCAGCGTCATTCCGGGTTGGTCGCCCTGGCCCGCGAGCTGGCCGCCGACGATTAGCCCCGTTACTACGAATCCAAAGCCCACCCAAATGGCGGCAATGCCGATAGTTTTACGGCGAGCCGACCAGGGGACCGGCTCGAGCATGTACTCCTCGTGGTCGTACCCGAGTTCGTCCATCTCGGGCGCGTTTTTCTCCAAATCCGACGCTTCATTGCGTCAGGCGTTAACCAAACGTGGATATCTGCAGCCTAGAAATTTTTGCTGCTCCTGTCGACGGATGTCTGACATCCGGGTGAGGCGAGCGATCGCATACGCTGACCTGTGTGATCCATGTCGAAAATCTCACCGTCGCCATCGAGCGGGAAGTTTTATTGCCGCCCACCTCCCTCGAGGTCGCTCCCGGTGAGGCTTTGGTGCTCACCGGGCCGAATGGTTCGGGAAAAACAACGCTCCTGCGCGTCCTGGCTGGCGTTCAACAGCCAACAGCGGGAATCGTGGAGATCGCCGAGGCGCCGGTTTCTGAGCGGGACGCCGATTTTCGCTCCCGCGTTGCGGCACTGATCGGAATACCTCCGTTGGCCCGCGACCTGACGCTGGAAGAACACCTCGAGATGGTCGCGGCTTCCTGGGGTAAGGACGCCTCCGAAGCGAAGGCCAGCGCGCGCGACCTCCTCGCCGAATTCGATATCGCCGCCCTCGCGCACCGGTTCCCGCATGAAATCTCATCGGGCCAAACCCAACTATTTCTGCTCGCGCTCACCCTCTCCCGCGATTTTGAGGTGCTGTTGCTCGACGAACCGGAGCAGCGCCTTGACAGCGACCGGCTGGCGGTAGTGATCGATGCGCTCCGCGCGCGTCAAGCCAACGGGGCGACCCTGCTGATTGCGACCCACCGCCCCGAATTCGCGCATGCCCTAGCAGCCGACACTCTCGCGCTGGCACCATGAGCCCCGCCGCATACCGGGTCTACGTCACGGCGCTGATCGCGGTGATGACCGTCCTCCCATTCACATGGGGCGCCATCGATTCGGTGGCGGATCCCACCGTGGTGCGGGCGATAGTTGATGCCGGCCCGAGCCGCAGCATCGCGATAGGAGTTGGCGGGTTGCTGGGCGCCGCGGCCCTCTTGGGAGCGTTGCGCGGCGCGGTCGTCGGAAAACCCTTCGAGATGAGCGTGCGGGTCGCGTCGCCGAAACCCCGCGCCACCAGTTTCCGACCCGCGTTCCTGCGCAACGCCTGCGCGGCGATCTTGTTCATCCTTTATGGAACCGGCATTTTGCTAGCGGGAGTGTGGCGCGGGGGCGGAGCTTCGGGCGGCCGAGCAGGATTCCTCGCGATTGGCGCCCTCGCCTGCGCCGTGCTGATAGCGCTGGCCTGGCTGGCGGGCCAGGTCTTACAAAAAGACGCTTGGGCGCTCGCGGCCGGGGCGGTCGTCCTCGGCGTGATCATCAGGCCATCCCCGGT
>JAJYRW010000208.1 GCA_021793895.1 Actinomycetes bacterium | reverse complement strand
GACTGTCAACCGATCCCGGTGGCTGGGCAAGCACCGCGCGATTTGCGGGCCCGCCCCCACGACCCAGCGCTCCCCCACGGCCGTGAAAAAGCGTCAATCGTATGGCATTGGTCTCAGCCCATTCGGCGAGCTTTTCTTGTGCCTCATATAAGGCCAAAGTCGCCGCAACGGGCCCCACGTCCTTGGAGGAATCGGAATACCCCAGCATTACTTCCACATGCCGTCCGGTCTCTTCCAGTCGCGCGCGGTAGGGCTCCAGATTCAACATGTCGTTCAATACCTGCGGAGCGGCGTGCAGGTCGTCGAAAGTCTCAAATAGCGGGATGACATCCAGCGCCGGGATTTCTTCTGCAGAGCCGAAAGCGGCTTCTGCAAGCCGGTATACATCGGCAACATCTTGCGCATTTGTCGCAAATGAAATGATGTAGCGGCGCAGCGCCTTTTCCCCGTGCCGGCG
Source organism: Actinomycetes bacterium (assembly GCA_021793895.1). The sequence goes on along the minus strand of JAJYRW010000208.1, from coordinate 3,509 downwards.
CTGAATTGCAGCGATTGCCCGGAAAGTGTCTAGCACTTCAACGGACATAGGTGACAGTTCTTCGATCTCGCCGGCTTCTTGGGCCGCCAATTCCGCCAGCGTGCGCCGATGGACCTCGGAGTGTTGGCGAACCTCGAACTCCATCAAGTGGAACCCGAAGCTCTCGGCTTGCCAAATCAGGTCCTGTACCTGCGCATAAGCCCGGCGCTCATCCCCAGCTGCGATGAGGGAGTTTTGCAAGACGCGCAAATCACCGAGCAGCTCCTCCACGTCTCGGTACGCCAAATCCGCATTTCTATCCCGCGTGGCGCGCAACCGATAAGTGATCATCGCCATCACGCGGCGATGCGGCTCATTTGGCGCACTGGCAGCGATCTCGTCCGCTTTTTCTGTCGCCAACGAGCGCTGGGCGTTCCATAACTTATTCAAATCTTCCGACGGCGGCGTAGTCTGCACATCCAAAGTCAAAAGATCGGTTATCTTTTCAGCCGCGTCGGCCAGCGCTGTCAATATCGTTTCACTAGCTAAACCTGCCGCTTCGCGCGTGGTTGCCGCCGTGACGTTCGGGTTTCCATCCCGATCAGCTCCGATCCATGAGCCGACGTGTACAAAAGCCGGGACCAGGGGCGGGTGGGGATCAGTTCCACCTAGCAGGTCATCGAAGCGTCGATAAACCGCCGGTAGCGTGTCGAACATCGTGGCTTCAAATACGCCCAGTGCGGTGCGCATTTCATCAATTGGCGTGGGCTTATCAAGTCGCAGTGGAGCAGTACGCCACAGCGTGTCTATCTCGACCAGTAGGGCCCGTTCGTTGGCCTGCAAACTAAATTCGCTTAAGCGGGTATCTCCCCGCGCCTCGAGTAAGTCTGTGATGCGCCGAATCGCCGCGTTGATCTCCCCGCGCCGGGCCTCCGTGGGGTGGGCGGTAAGGACCGGGCGGAACTCGAGGCCTCCAACTCGCCGCGCTACCTCATCTTCGGGATACTCCTCCCGCAGCCGGCGCACGGCGCCCGCCAGCGAGTCTTCGGGGCCCGTCTCGCCCTTACCCTCGCGCGCCCGCAGCACCCGCACCCGATGCGCCTCTTCGGCAAGGTTTGCCAAATGGAAATAGCAAGTAAACGCCCGTGCCACCTCTTCGGCACGATCCAGAGTAAAACTGCCAACGAGTTCTTCAGCCTCGGCAAAGGCCCCGGCATCCGGATCGGTATATGCCGTAATGGTCAGCTCACGTAACCGCTCCACATCAGCCAGCAAATCCGCTCCGCCGGCCTGCGATAAGACCTGACCTAACAGGTCACCCAATAGCCGAACGTCTTTGCGCAACTCTTCGGGCATTTCTTGTGCCGCGTTGCGCCGCGAATCCGGACTTACCGCGTGCAGATCGCTAAAAGTTGAGTCACTAGGCATCCTGGCAGGATACTCCCCTTCTCTTTACCGCGTGCAGGCGTGTCCCGGGAATTGATTTTGGACGACGTCTCTCACCTTGGCCGATACGTTAACCTTTGTTGGCTAACCCTAGAGACAAGCCTTGCCACTGACCCACCCAGTTGGCTCCGGGACCACTACCTGTAGTGAATCAAGCATGTTTAAAAACGAACACTCACTACCTTAAAAGTGATCAATTCTCTCCGTAGAAAACTATTAAATTTAATGCGGGCCGACCCAGGCGGCCTCGCAATAAAGAACTCAAGATCCCGTGACGAAAAGTACGTTAAATAATGCAATTAAGCAGCACTTTACACCGTTTATAGCAGATCTTTGCGAGACGCATTAGCTTATGCTGAAGACGCTTTTCGCACTTTTACCCCTCGCGCGAGCTGCATGCGCCTCGTCACCCCAACGCATGCATCATGTCGACCTATCCCCACTTTGGCGCCGGTTCAAAGTGAAGAAAATGGCGCCTATGCAAAGCAGTCACGCAAATGGCCCTGGATCGTCGACTCGCTTCACGTCTTTATTTACGCGCGAGCCAAAAGGCAAGAAGGAAGACGACGCGGGACACCCGATCGGTGAAATTTCACGTCGCCCACCGCGACTAATCTAATCCCAAAAACACTAATTTAGTTTGAAAGAAATGAGCACAATTACGGCGGCCGCGAAGCACATAACGCAGATCTAGACTTCAGCTTATATTTATGCGCCCTATATTAGATAGCAACGCCCCCTTGCACTGCCCGGCGTCCTACGGACTGTAGTATCCACGCCGCAAGACCACGCCAAGTTAGAGAGCTGGGGAGTCCCCGTCGTAGCACTCCCTCTTAAGCCGCCTATACGGAACGGAAACGAGACCATGACGGAAAAGACTAGTGATACCTCGACTCCCCCTCGAACGATAGGCGTTAGGGAAGTTGCAGCCATGGCAAAAGTCTCAGTTGGAACCGTTTCGAACGTACTCAACCACCCGGATCGCGTAGGCACTGCGACCAGAGAACGTGTTCAAGAGGCTATGCGGGAACTTGGATTTGTGCCTTCCCGCGCTGCGGGCCAGCTACGGAGTCGCCGCTCGAATCTGATTGGCGTGGTAGTACCTGATGTTGGAAACCCGTTCTGGGCCACAGTGCTTCGCGGGATCGAAGGAGTCGTCGATGCGGCGGGCCTAACGATGGTGGTCTCTTCGAGCCGTCAAGACAATGACCGCCAACGTCATTTGCTCCACGTATTAGAAAGTCAAGGCGTGGACGGCCTGGTTATCGCCCCCATTTCCGATCGTTCAGACGAATGGGCCGCGTTCCAAAGTAGCCGGTTTGGAGTTGTGTCCCTAGAACGGCAAACTCCCGGATCCTTGGGGGCGTGGGTTAGCCTCGACCATGTCGAAGGCGCACGCATGGCGATGAAGCACCTTGTCGAGTCGGGCCATCGCAAGGTTGCTCTAATTAATGGTCCTGCCACCGTTTCTTGGTGCGCGGAACGAAAGCAAGGCGCGGTTCAGGCCATGCAGCAGCATGGCTTAGATCCCCACGATGCAATCGTTGACGTGGTGGTCGACGATTTGACCGTAAGCGAAGGGAGTCAAGCGATGGCGACTCTTCTAGAAGAAGGCGCGGTTACAGCTGTAATGTGCGTAAATGACATGCTCGCCCTCGGCGCCCTGCTCACGATGCAAGAACGAGAAATTCAAGTCCCTAAAGAGATGGCTCTTGTGGGATATGACGATGCCGATTTCGCAGCGGCACTGAACCCACCTTTGACTACCGTCCACCAGCCGGCCTTCGAGATGGGAAGCGCAGCAGCCAAATTGCTTCTCAAGCCTTCGAGAGCCGCAGCCGGCACGCACGTTACCTTTGACCCCAGACTCATTGTGCGTGAATCAAGCTAGCAAATTACGCCAGAAACACCGATCCCAATTCGATTTTCAGCTGGTCCAACGACGCTGTTTTGCTTAGTGCGAGGCACGTCATTTCCCCTTGCACGCTAAGTAGAACCTGAGCCTCCGGTGCCCCCACGCTCTACGGCCACGTTTTCACAGGGTCTCTAAAGGCGCGACGCTAGCCCGTTTGACATTGGACGAT
>JAJYRW010000207.1 GCA_021793895.1 Actinomycetes bacterium | reverse complement strand
CGTCATGGCTGAATTTTCGGCGCGCTTCGGTGCGTGAATACTGGCGGCCGGCGCCGTGTGGGGCTGAGCACAGCGACATCTCGTTCCCCTTGCCGGTAACCACATAGGAGGCGGTGCCCATTGAGCCCGGAATTAAACCGCGCACGCCCGTATGGGCGGCAATTGCACCCTTGCGTGATACCCAGACTTTTTGACCAAAGTGCTCTTCTTGGGCGGTGTAGTTGTGGTGGCAGTTCACAGCCTCGCGCCTTTGGATGTCTTCATCCATGTAGCGGCCCGTTTGATCAAGGACGCGATCCATCATCACTTCGCGATTCAGCCGGGCAAATTCTTGGGCCCAGTGCAAGTGGTTTAAGTATTCCTCATAACCGGGATCACCCTCGGCCAGATAGGAAAGGTCAAAATCGGATAGTTCACGCGATTTTTGGTGAGCGAGATCTTTCGCCTGCCGGATGAAACGGCGGGCGATCTGGTTCCCGACACCGCGACTTCCGGAGTGCAGGAATGCCCAAATATTGTCTTCTTCATCAGCTGTGACCTCGATGAAGTGGTTACCCCCGCCCAGCGATCCCAGTTGTACCCGCCAATTTTTGCCGAAATCTTCGGGCTTGACGTCATATTCGCGCGCCAGCTTTTCTAGCGTGGCGATCGCCTCGGGCGCCGTCCCCCACTCCTTGCGGTTATACCGGCCCGGGGAGAGCGGGATCGCCCGCTCAATCTGTTCGCGCAAGTAACTTAGGCCTCGGGGCTGTTGGCGCAGCTGGTCGGCGGTGAACTGGGTGCGCACTGCCACCATGCCGCAGCCAATGTCTACACCCACCGCGGCCGGGATGATCGCATCAACAGTGGGTATCACCGAACCAACGGTCGAGCCCATGCCCGGGTGCGCATCTGGCATCAGCGCCACATGCGGCTGCACGAACGACAAACCGGCTGTCAGCTCGGCCTGGGCGCGGGCTTGATCGTCCAAAATCGAAGCCCAAGAATAAAGCTTTTCATTCAGTTTCCACATACTCGGATCATCACAAATCTTCATGCGAGATTCACCTTGGCGGCGAGCCGGTGCCCTCGTCAGCGGTGAGCCGATGTGCCGTCCAACGTTTTGTCTTACAATATGAAGTATGAGATCACTTACAATTCGCACCGACTCCGAGGTGGAACGAGCCCTGGAATTCTTGATCCGGAACGGCCTAACCCGGTCGGAAGCCGCACGGCGCGCAATCTTAGAAGCGGAACGCGCACAGCGTCGAGCGATCATGCGCGCTGAAGCGGAGGAACTCCGTAATGATCCAGCCGAACAAGCTGCCGCGAAAGAATTAGCCACCGAAATGGATGCAATTCGTGCGTGGTGATATCTACGCCCTCAAGGCTCCCCGAAACGCGCGTGGGAACGAACAAGGAGGGCACCGCTACGCCGTTGTCGTGCAATCCGATGACCTGCCGCTATCTACGTGGATAGTGGCCCCTACATCAACTGGGCGTCGCGCGACTTCCTTTCGACCGGAAATCACAATCGACGGGTCAAGGACCCGCATCCTTGTTGAGCAGTTAAGCGCTATCGATCCTGAAGTGCGGCTGGGACAATTTGCTGGGCGTCTTACTCAAGATGAAACGCGCGCGTTAGATAAAGCCATCCTGGCCGTATTAGCACTCGATTGATTCGGATCAGTAAAGATCAGCCGGCAGATTCCAGCCCTTCGACCGAAAGATTCAACGCCGTAGCGAAAGCCACCCACGCGGAATACGGCATGAGCGCGAGCGCGGCCTTGCGATCTCGGCGCCACAGCGCAATTAGTTCGGTGGTCAAGACCACGTTCAAAGCGCCAATAACCGCCAGGGAAGCGGGCTTGGAGCGGTATTGAAAGAACGCCCACGACCAACTGGCGTTCAGCCCCAACTGTAGCCAGTGCAAAACCCAAACGCGCTTGGGTAACTTGCGAGACGCCATCCTAAATCCGGAGTACCCAATCAGGGCGTATAAACCCGACCAGACGGGCCCGAAAACTTCGGCCGGGGGCGCCCAATCGGGCTTGTCGATGTCGTCGTAGACGTCTTGGGCGTTGGCGCTGGCTGCCGCTCCGATTGCGCCGGCCGCTATCGCGGGCGTGAACCCGGTGAGTAAGCGTCGAAAGGTTTTCTTTTTTGCCATCGTTGCCTCCTTGCCTCGGGCGCGCCGAGGTCACATGGTGTTGATGATGAGTCCGATATGGGTGAAGAAGTTCAGGGCTCCGAACAGTGCAAAAATGACGCCCGCAATGCCCCACAGCCAGCCGATAAGCGGGACAACGGCGGTTTGTTGCCGGTCGGGCGCGGAGAGTTTAAATGCGGCGAAGGGGAATAACAGCGCGCCGATTCCGATCATTGCCAGCAGGCCGGAAATGAAGATGGCTTCCACCAGGGGGTAGTCGGCAAATGCGCCCGATATTGGCTCTTCGGGCGGGGCGGCGAAGAGTTGATAGCGAACGCCGGCGATCGCGATTGCGAGCAAGGACAGTCCGAGAAAGGCGATAAAGATGCTAATTGGGCGGGCGATTCGGCCAGGCGGGGCACGATATCGACCGCGATCAGGGATGCGCCGCGGCGCCACAGGTAGAAGGCCACCGCGAGGAGGAGGACGCCGAATGCGAGGGAGGTTTCACCAAAAATGATGTTGTCGAAGGCGAACCCGCCCGAGGCCAGCGGCCACGTCAGGGTCATGTGCAAACCGGTGGGCGTGAGGATGAGGCCAAGGACTCCGAAGTTCAGTGCCCATCCGTCGGTGTTGGCTCCGGCTGGGTCCTTCAGGAGTTCGCGCGCGAAGAGCACGAGCCCGATAAGCGCGACGCCGGCGGCCACCGCCATGATCGTGTTGTACGTGGGCATTTCTGCCCAGTCGATCTTCAGTCCGTTGTCGGATTGCGCCAAAGTGAGCATGCCGTCACTTTAGGGGCAGTTGGCGGCGGGCGCAGGACATGTGAATTTGTTAGGCGAGCGGCGTGATTTAGGACGGCGTCAGGTTGGGGGCGCTTTTGTGTGCGGCTGCCGTTGCCCTACTCGTCATAACTCCTAATAGCGGAATATTGCGGCTACTTCGCTGTCGGGGACAGTCGTTTGTGAGCTCGCGTAGATTTGGCCCCGCTTGGTTAGGGTCGCTATCGCCGCGGCGTCAATTTTCTCGCACATTTCGTACTGGCTGGCTTCGCCCAGTTCGACGACGGGAATTGTGTTGCTGCTGGCACGCTCCCAGCACCACGGATCGGCTTTGATGAATAGCGTTTCGACGCGTCCGTCGGTAGCGGCCGTAATTACCGTTTCCAGGTCGCTGGAGACTCGTCCGGTTCCGCGCAGTTCTTGAAAGCGGGCGAAGACCGCTGCGCGTTCGGCTTGCAGTTTGCGCTCGACCAGAGGCCACGCGAGTTCGTGGAGTTCCGCTGGTGTTGCCGCAGCAGAACCGTGGAAGACTGCGTCATCGAGAACATTGGCGTAGGAATTAACGGTGCGATAGCTGGCGACGAGTTCTTCGACACCAACGAGTATGAGCGGCGCGGTCTGGTTCGACAGTAGATCTTGGAGACCGGCAGCTACGGCACGCAGAAACTTGGTGACTTCACGGCTTTTGATGTGTTGGTCTCCAGCGCCGTGACCGTAGAAAACGGCGGGTCCGCCGCGGCCGGCGACGCCCACGGGGCGAGCCATGGTGTCGGAGCGGGGATCAAGCGGATCAACAACTTCAGAAAGGCTCGTGGGCACATCCGCGAGTTGGACTTTTTCAATGCTGTTTCTACTGCCTTCAAAGAGCCGGACCCTGCCTTGGCTTAGAGCGAGCAAGAAAAAGTGCTCATCGCCGGAAAGCAGCCGCAGCAGCGGACCCAAAACGGGTCGTTCGCCCACGGTGGCGAGCGTGGAGAAAGGCGCCGGGACGCGGAATGTGCGGTGGTGATTCGGATGGAGGAACATGGCGAGCCCGTCACTCATGTACTGCCAATCCATCGTGTCTTGCTGCAACTCGCGGGCCGGGGTAAGAAGTTTTT
>JAJYRW010000206.1 GCA_021793895.1 Actinomycetes bacterium | reverse complement strand
TTGCCCCCCCCCTTACGCGACCACTACATTTGGTCAGTCCTCCCCGCGGTCGTCCAGCCACCAGCGCAAATAGTGGGGGAACGGCTCTTCTTGGCCCGGCACCGCGACCGGTTCTTCATGGCGCTCGAGCCAATCCAGCGCCTGTTTTTTAATTTCGGGCCAGGCTGACTGTTCAATAATGTCCAAGTCGGCGGGGCAATGCAGCTCAAAACTCAAAAGCTCACCGGGCTGGGGGTCGTGTTCTGCAAGCCAGTAATCCGCGAGCTCGTCTAGGTATTCGTCGATTCCATCTAGCACCGCAAGGCTGATGTCATCTTGTACCTGGTCGATGCTGGCGTCGACGTCCCAGGCGTCGAGCACGATTCTTCCGCCGATTATTAGCAACTCATCCCGCACTCCGGCAGCGCGCCAGATACGCGAATCCCACATCGCTGCGAGATCGTCTGCCAGCGGCAAGAGTTCATCCTTCAAGAAAATTTGGGCGGCCCGAGAGCCGGGGAAAACCAGTCCGCCGGCGCCGCAATATTCGTCATAGTCGTCGCGCAGCGGTAAGTCCGGCAACCAGGGGCGGATGGGCCCTTCCAGTTCTTGCCCCGGTGGTAGGTGGTGGACGGCACTGGCAACCAGGTGCATCACCGCCAGGATGTCGGCTTCTGCCTCGTCCGAGTCCGGTGTTTGTGGCAAATGGGAGCGCAGGTCTGCCACGAGCTGGGCGGTTACGGGTTCGTCAAGTAATTCGCCCGCCGTGATGGTGGTCGCGCCCAGCGATTCCAGCAGTGGGTGGCTCGCTTCAGCAGCGATGATGCGCAGGTCCCACTGTGCCAGTCGCTGGAGCACCGCAGCAGGCAGATCATCAGCTATCAGGAAAGCTCCACGCGCACCGGAGACTACCCGGTTATCCACGAGCGGAACGGGCAGGCTCGCAAGCGCCGCAAGGCCACCGACTTCGTGGCTTAAAGCGTTCAGTGCCGCATATGTCTGCCGCCAGCGCTCGGGGGTGCGGCCGGCGGGCATTTCAGTCACGACGTCAGCAACATTGCGGGCTGAAACACCGATCGCGGCGGCGTGGGCCAGGCGGTGGCGCGGAATATCAACGATACCTTCCTGTCCGCTGGCGAGTTCGGTAAGCGCCGCGCGATCCACCACGGGAGTGGCGCCCGAGAGCGAATTATTGGCTCCGGTGGCTAAAACGATCGCGGTCGCGTCCTTGGCCGCGATGGGTTCACCGGTGATGGTTTGCAGCAGGGAAGCCTGGCTGAGCGCCGCGCGCATTGCCTCGTGCAGTGCGCGGTCAATTGGACCAGCGGGCAGGCCAATGGGAACCAGTGCGAGCGGATCGGGCAGTTCACGGGCGTGTTCGGCACCTACGGCCCCCACCTGTTCGATGAGCCAGTCCGTGACCGGACCCGGCCGCACCCGGCGGCGCGTGGGTTCGAGCGGTAGGGAGGCGATCAGCAAGCCGGGCAGCGTTGTTGGCTCATCGGTGGGCGTGGGAGCCAATAGCGTTTGCGTAGTGGCTGGCGCGCGATCGTCCGCTGCGATCGCCGCCAACAGTGACGTGGCTTGCTCGGGCTTGGCGCGGGGTGTGGCCCAGGTGATGTGCCACCCGGCGCGCTCGCGCTCTTCGACCGGAAGGGTGGCTAAGAGTTCTGCGGGAATCTTGCCCGCGCGACGGGTGATGTGCCAACGTTCGGCCACGTCAGCGAACCGGCGCTGGGAGTCCGGGAACGCAACCGTGATTTCGCCCAGTGCGGGCAGCGCAATTAAGAACTGGTCGTCGATTTCTTCCAGCAGTTGCCGCACCTGATTTACCGCCGCTTCATCGCGCAGGCGCGCTGTCACCGCGGTAGCAATATCGGGGCCAAGGGTCGGCGGGCCAGCGGCCGAATCCATGCCGGCTTCGGGGGTTGACGGGCCCGCCTCGGACGTTGCCGCATCAACTTTGGGCCCCGGCGCACCAAGCGCCGGCGCGGGGAACGGCAAGCGCAAAACGGGCAATTCCCCATCGCGCCGCGCGATCTCCCCGGCCAAGGCGCCATCTTCGTCGCTTGGCGCCACATCGGCCCCGTGCCCTGCCGCCACATCAGCCCCGGCAAGCACCGTTTGCAGTGCCTCACGCGCCAGCGCGAGCGAAAACCGCAGCCCGCCAGAAGTGGATCGCAACAAAATGTCGTCACTTACAGCCCGCACCGCGGAAAACCCGACCCCAAAATGCCCAATGCTCACCGCGGTCGCTTCGGTGCGTTTTGCCGAGGTGCGCAAACTGCTTAGGGATGCGGCGCCGTCCTTAGTCAGCGGACGCCCGGTGTTTGCCACGGTGAGCGACCAGCCGCTGGGCGCCTCGTGATCGGCGTGCAGCGAAAAATGCGCCGCGCCGCCGGACTCAAAGGCCGCATCGGCCGCGTTTTGGGCCAGTTCCACAATGACGCGATCGCGATAATAGCCGCGGGCGTAATCTTCTTCCGTGTTGGCATCTTCGCGGAAGCGCGCGGGATTTTCTTGCCAAGTTTGCAAAGTGCTCCGGCGCAGCTCACCGGTTGCGAATGGGTCCGAGTCGATCAAGGTTCCCGATCGAGATCAACTGCCTCGACGGCGTTTTCATCCAGCGCGTGCTCGGGCGGGGGAGGTGTGGGGCGGCGTTCCGTGTCGGTCTCGGAGTGGGCTCCGCAGCCGTGGTCGACGGAGACTACTTTCCCGTCCGAGGGGGACCACTCATTGGTGCAGGCGCCAAATACGCCGCGCAGTGACCCCGCCAGCGGCGTGAAGAACCCGCAGGAAGCACAGGCTCGCTTAGCCGCAATGGCCTGGGGCGAGCTCGGGCCGTGCTCCCCGTCATACCAGCGCTGAGCGGCTTCGGTCCGCCCCTCCGGGGAAAGGACGCGCGGGCGCCCCAAACCCATCTCCCAAATAGCCATCCGATCAACGTCCTCATCGCCCGTGGCTTCAAAACCGGGCTCCAGACGCGGATCGTCGCTGACGTAGGGCAAAACATCGCCCGCTCCCAGGTCTCCGGGCTGGAGGCGATCCGCCCAGGGGATCCACGGGGGTGACAGCAGGGCGTCCTCCCCCGGGGCCATTGCGGTTTCGCAAATGGTGATGGTGCGCGAACGCGGCGCCCGGGCGAGGGTAACTTCCCACCGCCAGCCGCGATACCCGGGAGTTTGGGAAACAAAACTGTGGGTCACTAGGCGATCGCCATCGGCGCGGGCGCTGAGGTGTTCGCCGACTTCCCCCTCACCGATCACGTCGGTCAGGGCGCTGCGGGCTACGGCAATTGCGTCTTCATTGGCAAGCAGGGCATCGCGAACGATCCGCTTACGAGCCGGGGCGCGGGTACTCACGGCACCTCCAAGTCTTCCGCCACTGCGCGCAGCACCGTGGCAACCTTCTTCGCCGCCGCGCGGTCCGGGTGGCGGCCGCGGCGATAGCCATTAGAAATCCCGTCCAGCAGCGTGATCAAGTCTTCTACCAGGGGCACCATTTCATCGGGACGCTTGCGCCGCGCGGCCGCCACCGATGGCGGACGTTCTAAAAAGCGCACACTCAACGCCTGCGGACCGCGGCGACCATCCGCAACGCCGTATTCGACGCGCATACCCGGTTTTGGCGAGGTTTCCGCGTCGCTCGGCAGGGCGGAAGCGTGCAAAAACACTTCACCGCCGTCATCGCCCGCGATGAATCCGAAGCCACGTTCGACGTCGAACCATTTCACCTTGCCGGTTGGCACTTTTAACCCTCAGTCTCCTCATTTACGCGCCGCACCTTGCAGCGCTGTATTCGTGCTGTCCCTATAATCTCAGGCCGCCGCCGCGCTTACCACCACAGGGATCCGGCTAAGCCGATAAACCGGGGCAGCCGCGCAGACTAAAGTGGGACAGATGCCCCAAAATCGCTCCGCCTTGCACACACTGCGCCAGTTCACCGATGAGCAGGTCTTGGCGCTCCTGCAAGCTCGTCCCGATTTGGCGACGCCCCCGCCCGGTTCCCTGGCCGGCCTGGCCACCCGGGCCCTCACC
>JAJYRW010000205.1 GCA_021793895.1 Actinomycetes bacterium | reverse complement strand
TAGGCCGCGCTAGGGCAGCCCAACGCGGATGAGGATGTCTGCCAGGGCCCGGGACTGGGCATTGGTGCGGTAGAAAACGGCGACGTCCCCGGGCCGCACGTCCTCATTGTCCCCCAGGCGGTCGATTTCTTCGGCCACAAAACGGGCCTCATCGTGTTCGTTATCAGCGACGTAGCCGACAATTTTCGGGCCGGCTCCCAGGGCAGTCCACAGTTTTTTAGGACGGCGTCCCGCATTTTTTTGAATTACCGCGTTAGCAGCCGTGAGGATGTTTTGGGTGGAGCGGTAATTTTGCTCCAGCAAGATTGTGCGCGCGGCCGGGTGGTCATCTTCAAACTCCAAGATGTTGCGGATCGTCGCGCCGCGGAAGGCATAAATTGACTGGTCCGCATCCCCCACAACCGTCAGTTCGGCCGGTGGCACCTCATTGCCCTTGATGCCCTCGCCGACCAGTGCGCGCACCAAAACATATTGGGCGTGGTTGGTGTCCTGGTACTCGTCCACCAGGATGTGGCGGAAGCGGCGGCGATACTTTTCCGCCACGTGGGGGAATTTTTGGAGCAGGCCCACGGTGGCCATGATCAGATCGTCAAAGTCGAAGGCGTGCGCCGCGGCCAGCCGATCCTGATACAGCTCATAGGCCTGGGCGGTCACCGCTTCGAAACTGCGCGAATCCAGGTGCTGGGTTTCTTGGGTGTAGGAGCCCGGTTCAATGAGCTCGTTCTTTAAGTTTGAGACCGCGTTTAATAGCGCCCGGGGTGGGTAGCGCTTGGTGTCGATGTCGAGCTGGCGGGCGACCCAGGCCATCAGCCGCTGGGAATCTAGCGAGTCATAGATCGAGAAGTTTGACTTAATTCCCAGGGCGGCAGCTTCGCGGCGCAGGACGCGCACGCAAAATGAGTGGAACGTTGACACGGCCATGTACCGCGCGCTGGAGCCCACAATTTCTTCGACCCGCTCGCGCATTTCGGCGGCGGCCTTATTGGTGAAGGTGATGGCCAGGATTTCGCTGGGGCGCGCGCGTCCGGTAGCCAGCAGATAGCCGATGCGCTGGGTCAGGACCCGGGTTTTTCCCGAGCCGGCGCCGGCGATGATGAGCAGCGGGCCGCCCTGGTGTACGACGGCTTCGCGCTGCTGGGGATTGAGCCCGTCTAGCAGGTTTTCGATATCGGTCGCGGTCACCGGCGCCCCAGCGTGTGGGCTACCTTCGGCGTGTGGGCCGCCCCCAGCGTGTGGGCTGCCCTCGGCTTGCGGATCGCCGCTGGCGCCGTTGTCGTTTTCGATATCGAACGTGGGCCCTGCTAATTGCGGAAGCAGAGAACCAAGGGAGTCGGTGTTTAAGTCCACAGCACCGCAATTGCAACGTTAACGACGACCAAGATCCCGGCCAAGTTGATCAGCATCCGGGCACTGCTGGGGGCCGCGGTGCCGGTAGCGCTTGTTGAACCAGAGGCACCGGCTGCGGCGGTTTCGGCTGCTGCGGGGGCACCGCCAGCAATTGCCTCGGTGGTGGATGTCGCAGTTGAAAGTTGCCGCTTCGCTACGGCGAGCAGCACGATGACTGCGAGCGCAACAATGCCCTTAATGCCGATTTTCATGTGGTCCAGATTGCGGCCGACCGAATCGGCCATGGCCAGTCCGGTCAGAATGATTCCGAACAAGAATGCTGCAAATGAGCCGTGCATCATCCCGGCAGTGACCTGGGGATTACGCATTGTGGTGAGCCAGCCGCCCAGGACCATGGCCCAAGACAGCAAGTGCAAAACTATAAAGATTCCATAGACCGTGTCCATGAGATCCAGCGTATCTGGCGCTTCACAACAGGCGCCGGGCCGCCGCCCACCTGGTTAATTCATGGCGGGAGGATAGTTGCAGTTTGCGCAAGACAGCAGAAACGTGCGTTTCGATTGTCTTAATGGAAATAAACAGCTCGCTGGCGGCCTCGCGATAGGTGAAGCCGCGCGCGATTAGGCGCATCACTTCCCGCTCTCGGGCCGAGAGGCGGTCCAGTTCGTCGTCGGTGGTGGCCACTTCCACGCCGGCCGCGAAGGCATCGAGGACGAATCCGGCCAGGCGCGGGGAAAATACTGCATCTCCGGCTGCTACGCGGCGTACCGCATCTGAAAGGTCAGTACCCGAAATGGCCTTTGTTACGTAGCCGCGAGCGCCGGCCCGCACGACGGCTACGACGTCCTCGGCGGCGTCGGAAACCGACAGCGCTAAAAAGCGCACCGTCTCGAGCAATCCCGCGCAGCCACGCAGCACGTCAACGCCGCCGGCCCCATCCCCACCGGGCAGGTGCACATCCAGTAACACCACGTCTGGTTGGTGTTCGCGGATCGCGGCGATGGCCTCTTCGACGGTTCCGGCCTCGGCCACCACGTCGATATCGGCGGTGAGCTCGGCGCGCACCCCGCTGCGGAACATGCGGTGATCATCAACGATGACGACGCGAATTGTTGCCGTATTCACAGGTCCTGGCGTATTCACAGGGCCACCGTACTCATTTAGTCCTCCGTAATGAGGGGCAGATGCAGGGCCACTTCCGTTCCCGTATCGGGCGCCGGAAGGCTGCGAATCTTCACACTACCCCCGCGGCGCTCCACCCGGCCGATAATCGACTCCCGCACGCCTAAACGGTCAGTAGGGACGTCGTCCAAAATGAATCCCGGACCGCGATCGCGCACGAAAGCGTCAACCGCGTCGGCTGTTACCTCAACATAAACGGTCACGGGCGGGGCGCCGTGTTCGAGCGCGTTGCCGACGGCCTGGCGCAGTGCCCCCAGCAGCGCGCGGCCCGATTCGGCCCAGGTGCCAGCCAGGTCGATGTCGCCGACGACAACGGTGTCAATGTGGGCGGCGAAGCGGTCTTCAATTTCGGTGGTGACCTCATCGACCGCGGCGGAAAGCGTTCCGGCGGCCTGTTGTCGATCACTAAAGAGCCACATGCGCAGTTCACGCTCTTGCGCCCGCGCGAGCCGGGCTACCGCTTCGGAGTCTTGGGAGCGCATTTGGATTAGCGCGAGTGTTTGCAATACCGAATCGTGCAGGTGGGCGGCGATGTCGGCCCGCTCGGCTTCTCGGACCCGAGCTGCGCGTTCGGCACCTAATTCGCGCACGAGCCGCAGCCACCAGGGGGCCAGCACCAGGGCGCCGCCGATGACGACCGCGAGCATGGGGGCGAGGGCGGAAATGACATCTCCCGCGTTGCGCTCCCCCAGGGTGAGAAGCACCACGCCAATTACTGCCAGCGCTACGCCCCCAACGATGCGCAGCACAGAAATGGGGGTGCGCCCACCGGCTTTGACGTTCCAGCGCGAGCGCTGGATCGCATCGAGTTGACTCCATCCCAGCAGCGCGCCGGCAATGACCACTAGTACCGGCACGATCCATGATGTGACGTCAATGCCAATGCCCGCGGCGGCGATGAGTCCGGCCGCCAAAACCAGGACCACGCCCAGCGCGATTTCCGTTAGCGGCAGCTTGCGGGCTGCGGTGCGCCACTGCGGGTTCAGGCCGCGGTGAATTGCGGACGACGCCGCATCCTTTTGCTCCTCCGCCGCCTCGCGCGGGTCTCCTGCAGGCACCGTCAACCACAGCCACACATAAAGGAAAAGCCCCAGTCCGGCCAGTAAGGAACTGCCGACGAAGGCCCAGCGCACAAATGCAACCTGCACGCCTAAATGCGCTGCTAGACCGGCCGATACGCCGGCGAAAATTCGGTCGTTTAAGGGGCGCCGCAGGGGCGGGCGCGGAGGCGTTGCCGGTCGAGTTGGCGGTTGGGTTGGCGGTTGGCTCACAGTTGAAATCGTCACATGGGTTTGCGAAAAGCAGAAGGCAGTCGGGGATGTTTCAGGGTGAATTCAGGGTACTTCCCCATAGCGCGAAAGCGGGGAGGGACAAAGAATAGAGACATGAACGAAAACCGACCTCCCACCGAAAACGGCTTCTTCGCTGGCATTCGCAAATCCAATCTGGTGCGCTCACAGCAGCGCTGGATTGGTGGTGTCTCCGGCGCGGTCGCCAAC
>JAJYRW010000204.1 GCA_021793895.1 Actinomycetes bacterium | reverse complement strand
CTGGGAGCGGATTTTCGCGATTTGATCGGCAATAACTAGCTCGGTGGTCCAGGCGGGCTCAATCCCGAGGTCTTCCAACAAATAGGCGCCAATATCTGCGTTATCGGCGAGGCGGCGCACATCTTCCGGGGCCGGGAGCGCGCAGGCTTCAGCGCCGACGAGGGCTACCGGCACGTCCTGGGAGCGCAGGGCCGCAATAAGGTCCGCGGTCTTGTCGGTGCCCACTCCGATGAGGAGGGCGGCCAAGGGTTCACGTTCTAAAAATTCGGCGCTGGGGCGGTTGCCGCCAATGACTTCGGAATAGATGTCGGCGCCGCGCACCACGCGCGCGGCCTGCTGCACATCGAGGGCGTCAATGTCGACGACTAAAACCGGACGGGGGTGTTCAATGCCTGCTGCGTTCACGCGTTTAAGCCTATCTCTTGGTCCCCGGATTCGTCAGCGTCTGGCAGCCAGCGATGCGTGCGCTTTTCCACCACGAAGGACAGCACTGGAACCACTCCGCCGAAGACCATGATCCACAGGCGCCCCCAGGACCACCGCGCCCGCGACCACACGTCGTAGACGGTCCACAGGTAGACGACATAGATCCAGCCGTGTACGAATGCCACCCAGTTGCCGATGACCTCTTCACCGAAGCCATTTACTTGCACGAGGTATTTCAGCACCATTTCGACCGTCAAAACCAGGAGCATCACGCCGGTGATGTAGGCCATGACGCGGTAGCGCGTGAGGGCCGATCGGGTACTGGCCAGCGCTGCTGGCGTCGGTTGGGGTCCCTCGGAAGCGGGCGTGGAACTATTCGACATATTCGCACTCACATCTCTATCGTTTCGGTACGTGTTTCCAGGCGGTGGCGGGCGTTATCGCGCACGGAACGGATCCACAGCAGCGTGAAGAAGCCACCGAAAATCCACCATTCAAAAGCGTATGCCAGGTTTTGCAGGTTCAAGCCGGCGTCCTCACTCACCGGCAGCGGCAAAATTTTCAGCCCGCCTTCGTCCTCGGTCAGTTGCGGCGGATCAGATTTCTCCAGCAGGGCATATCCGGTCCAAATTGGCCCGCCCCACCGGTTGACCAGATCGGCGCTCGAAATGCGGGGTACCTGGCCCGGGGGCAGCGACTCGGGGTTCATCCCTTCCGAGGGACGCAAAACCCCGGTGATCTCTACTTCGCCCGTCGGGGGATCACTAAGATCACCGGGATCGGCGATCCACCCCCGCAACACCGGAAGCACGGCCTCACCCACGCGTAGGGGAGTTATAACGCCATAGCCCGCGACGCCGTCCAAAATGCGCTCCGGAACGAGTAGCTGCCCCTCGGGTTCATATTCGCCGCGGACGCTGATGCGTTGGTTTTCGACCGCCCCGATAAATGTTTCGCCCGGTTTCAATACCGATTCGAGGGGTTGCGGCGCGGAGTCGGCGTCGGCTGCGGCTTGCGCGGCGGCCTGCTGATTAGAGCGCTCCGAGGCGCGGTCGAGTTGCCACGACCCCAACCGAATACACACGCCGGCCACGACTACGAGGCCCAAAAATAATGCGATCATGCGCAGGCTCAGCGCCGATTTAAAGAACTCGCGGGCAGTCACTTTGGGCACGTTAGTACGGTACCTGGGCTCAGGCCTGCCATGAGCGCCAGAGTCGGGCATAGTCCCCATCTGCCGCCACCAAATCATCGTGGGGGCCGATCTCGCTAATTCGGCCCCGCTCCACCACGGCCACGCGGTCCGCATCGTGGGCGGTGTGCAGACGGTGGGCAATCGCGACCACGGTGCGATCGCTTAACACCGCGGACAGGCTGCGTTCCAAGGCACGCGCGGCGCGCGGGTCAAGCAGTGAGGTTGCCTCATCGAGGACCAACACGTCGGGGTCGAGCAAAACCAGGCGCGCGAGCGCCAACTGCTGGGCCTGGGCGGGGCTGAGTTCCAAGCCACCCGATCCGATCTGGGTTTCAATGCCGGCCTCTAAATCTCGCACCCACTGCTCGGATTCGACCGCGCGCAGGGCCTGCCACAGGTCAGCTAGGTCCGCATCGGCTTTGGCGAGCAATAAATTTTCGGCAATTGTGCCCACAAAAACGTGATGCTCCTGGGTCACCAGCGCGACGCGACTGCGCAACTCATCGAGCGGCAAGTCAACCAGCGGTACCTCGCCCACCGTGACGCGCCCACCGGTGGGCGGGTGAATTCCGGCCAGCATGCGGCCCAGCGTTGATTTACCAGCGCCGGAAGGGCCCACGATTGCCAGCCGTTCCCCCGGCTCGAGATCAAGGTCGATGCCGTGCAGCACGTTGTGGCCAGTGCGATAGGCGTAGCGGATATCGCGGCCCTGCAGCCGGTCGTGGGCGGGCTGTTCTCCCGTTTCTGCCCGGTCGTTTTCGATGAGGGAGACGCCCGCGAGTCGCGAGAGCGAGGCCGCACCGATCTGGATCTCGTCGATCCAAAACAACAGTTCGTCTATCGGGCCGCTCAGTTGCGATGCATAGAGCGCTACCGCCGTAACTTGCCCCACGGTTGCCCAGTCCTGCCCGACCAAGAACCCGCCCCACACCAGGGCGCCGACCACCGGCAACCCGAGCGAGAAGGTCACGACTGGCAGCCACCAGGTGCGCAGCCACAGCGAATAGCGTTCGCGCTTGAGTAGATCGCGCATGGTCTGGTCCAGGTTGCGGCGCCGTTCAGCACTCAAACTCAGCGCATCTACCGAATGCGCACCCGCCACCGTCTCATTAATGCCGCCATTTATGACGGTCCACTGCGCCAAAATCGCTTGATAACCCGCGGGTGCCTTGCGCAAATAGCGCCGCGTTACCGGAAGTAATAACGGCAATACGAGCAACAGGCTCAGCGCAACCCACCCGCCGGCCGCCAGCGCGACTATGAGGGTCAGCACTGCGGTAATGGTTGAGACAATAATGCGGGGTAATCCGAAGCGGACCGAGTGCGAGACGTGGTCAATATCGTTGGTGGTACGGGCAACCAGGTCACCGGTTCCCGCGATTTCGATGGTTGACAGCGGCAGTCGCATCACGGTTGTCAAGAACGTCTCGCGCAGTTCGGCGAATACTCGCTCCCCAAAGACGAGCGATGAATGCTGGGCGAAGCGCACCAAAACAGCTTGGGCGAAAAATGCGCCGGCCAAGATTGCGGCCAGGGTCCAAACAGTCGTTTTAGTCGCCGTGCCTTCGGTGAGCCGGTCAATTAGGTACCCAAGCATCCACGGTCCAGCGAGTCCGGCGAGTGCGGCGGCGGCGTGCAAAAACATCATCGAGGCGATGCGCGTGCGGTGCTGGCGCAAAACTACGCCTGCGTATCGCAGCGTTTCCTTACCCGAAGCAATAGGTAGTTGCATGATCAACTCCCGCGGCTTACTACTGCTTGGTATGCAGCGTTATTGGCGAGCAAGTCGCGGTGGGTGCCGGTGGCGATTACCTCGCGGCTGCGCGGATCGAGCAGTGCGACCACGTCGGCGTGTTCCAAAATTAGGGGGCTGACCGAAACCACAGCGGTAGTTTTTCCCTGTCGTTTTATGCGGACGCGCTCGGCGATGCGCGCCTCCGAGTGCGCATCGACCGCGCTGGTCGGTTCGATGAGGATCAGAACCTGGGCCTCGGTTAATAGCGCGCGCGCCAGGGCCAGCCGCTGACGTTGGCCGCCCGAGAGCGAGCGGCCCTGTTCCGAGAGCCGGTCCGCGAACTGGGAGGGCAGTTGCTCAACTACATCGGTGCCATCCGCATTCCACAGCGCCATGGTGACGCGAGCCATGCGGTCATCGGCGGGGGCGTCTTGCTCCACATTATGCGGGTCGAGCGCGTCGAGGATGGGTCCCGAAAACAGGTGGGGCATTGCCTCGGAAACCACGATTTCATCGCGTACCCGCCGCAGCGGCAGATCGCGTAACGCGACCTCGCCCCACCGCACCTGCGAGCCGCTTTCCGCATGGTCATCAAAGCGCCCGAAACGGCTGGCAACATCGGCCGCGACATCGGGGTCGGCGCACACGATGGCCGTGAAATGCCCCGCGGCGATGCGCAGTTTGGAAGCCTCAT
>JAJYRW010000003.1 GCA_021793895.1 Actinomycetes bacterium | reverse complement strand
GGTGGAGCCGGGGTTCCGACGTTCCCCTCGGTCTCGGAGGGCTGGGGCTCGGCGCCCCCGTCTTCGGGACTGGGTGCCTCATCCACATCGGGCAGGTTCACACCGGCATCTTCGGAAATGATGGCCTCATCCGATTCTTCATCATCGGGTTCTTGCTCCGGGTCAATGATCGTGCGCGAGAGATTCACTGAGGCCAGCCCCAAACCGCCCATGGTGATCTCGTCATAAGCCAGCAGCTCGCCCTCGCGCTCCCCGGAGGAGGCGAAGTACAGCAGCGAGGCCTCCATCGGGACCGGGTTGCCTTCCGAGAGCCGCTCCAGGCCTCGGGAAGTAATTCCCGCCCCGCCGGTGGTTCCCTCCACCCGAACTCGTGTACCGGAAGCATCCAACTTGTCGATGCGGCGGTGGAAGTGACCGGCCAGCACCAGGGGCACCTCTCCAAATAGCGGGCCCAGCGCGGAGGGGTCGTGCACTAGGGCCGCGTCCACCGGGGCATCGGGATGTTCTTCGTTATATGCCGCGACGGTGTCTGCCAGTTCTTCAGTGGCGCGGGCGACCATCTTCTTTCCGGCTGCCAAACCCACTCCGTCACCGGAATTATCGTCCGGTAAGAACCGGGGGTCGGCGATTCCCGCCCACGTGATCCCCGCGACCGTTTCGACCTCGTTGTTGAGGACCACGGCGTTGTCGAAGTTCGCAACCGTTTGCGCCGTCAAAGTTGAATCATGATTTCCAGCCACAAAAACATAGGGAACGTCCAATCGCCCAATGGGCGCCAGTATCGCGCTTTCCACCTCGGTACCCCAAGACGTCACATCGCCGGTGTCTAACACCATGTCGACGTTGAACTGGGGCACGAGCTGTTCGATCAGGTCATAAGCCAGCGGATTGAGGTGAATATCAGAAACGTGCAACACGACCGTGATGTCGTCATCCTGCGGCAACACCGGCAAATTCTCCGCCGTGGTGTACAGCGCCGTGACCGACTGCACAAAATCTGACAAACCGCTGCGATAAGACTCGAGCCGGTCCACCGCATCCAGGCCCGCGGTGGAAATATATGGCGCCTGGGACAACAATCCCTCGAACTGCGGCTGCGCAAGCGAGTCACTATCAAAGGTGGCTGCCGCGGTGACGCCAATTCCCGTAATTCCCACCGTCGCCGCGGTGAAAGCCGCCAGCGTCCGCTTCCGCGTGCGGTAGACGAGATATCCGCCCCCGGCCGCGCCCAGCAGGGATATTGACACCCCGATTAGTCCCGCGCGGGCTAGGGCACGAATCATTATGGACGGCGCCTCGTCCTCCAGTTTTTTCAGTTCCTGCGGGGAGGAGATCACCTCTTGGGCGCTATCCACATCGACTTCTAAAACACTGGCTTCAATGCGCAGGGGGGCGGTGTGGGTATCGAAGGATACGGAGCCCACCGGCGGTAATTCCACCACGGTTCCGCTCTCGAAACTGGGACGCAGCTCGATGCCCAGCGTTAGGGGACCAAGTTGGGCGGTGGCGGGTGGCGCCAGGATCCAGCCCAAGAATCCGCCGATTGCCGCTACCGCGATGACGCCGAGCGTTTTGGCAAGCGAGAGTCCCCCCGAGCGCAGGCGCTCAGCTAGCAGCGGGTGGCTTTGGGCCGCGCCGGCATCCCCGGTATCCCCAGCATTAACCGCCGCATCATTCTCAGCATCGGCCGCCGCATCTGCATCGCCGGCGAGCTCTTCCGGCTCTCGAAGTTCTTCCGGCCCCTCGGTTTCTTCCCCGGCCTCATTCACAACTAGTTCGTGGTCTCCTGTCCAATATCGCCAACAACTTCTACCAGGCTCGCACGGCCATCCGAAAGGTGATACTCGAGACCCACTATCGCGCAGCGACCCGCATCTGCCGCTTCGGCCAAAACGCGTGAATAGCTTTGCAGCGTTTGCACGGTGGCAGACACGTGTTCGCGGCGCAGCAGTTCATCGGTGACGTCTTCGAGTTTGTTGTTGACGTGGACGCGCGCAATCGTGGGCATGATCCGGTCGACCACGGTGCGAATGAACCCGACGGGAAGTTCCCCGGTTTGCCAGGCTTTTTCGGTTGCGCCAATGGCCCCGCAATCGGAGTGGACGAGCACTACTATGAGCGGGACTTCCAAAATATCTACGGCGTACTCGATTGAGCCCAAGACTGTGGGGTCCACCACCTGGCCCGCGGTGCGCACGACGAACATGTCGCCCAGCCCCTGGTCGAAGATGATCTCTGCGGCGAGCCGCGAGTCAGAGCAGCCAAACAGTACCGCGTGGGGTTTTTGAACGGCCGAAACTTGTTCCCGGCGATCCGCGCCCTGGTTGGGTTGGAGGGGTTTTCCTTGCACGAAGCGTTCATTGCCTTCTTGCAGCGCTTTCCACGCTTCGGCTGGGCTCATTAAATGGGGCACAGCAAAATAATGACAGATACCTCTAGGCTGGATCCATGCAACACCGGTGGTCGGCGCGGGCCTGGGCCCGCGCGGGGGGAGCGGTGATGTTGTGCGCGGCGCTGGTGGTTACCGCCATGTCGCCGATTGGTGGTGGGGCCCAAAACATCCCGCCGGAAAGTGCGACACCTGCGCAGCCGGGCGCCGGTGGGGACCGAAACGCTGCGACAGAAGCCGGCGCCGCAACCGGCACTGCGTCCGGTGCCGACACAGAGTCAAACACCCCGGCCGCGCCAGATTCCGACGCCGCGCCAGATTCCGACGCCGCAGCGGGGGCGGATGGGGCAGCGCAAGATTACGAAGAGATCGAGGTCTTAAGTATCGGCGTCATCGCCGGCCCCGAGGACGCATTCCAGGTGGTGTTGCCGGGAGAGAAGATTACACGCATCGTCGGAACCAACGCGGCTGATCCGGAAATTGCGGCGCAACAGCGGCAGTGGCTGCAAAATGGGATCATTCCCGGTCCGGCGAAGTATCACGACATGGCCGAGCGGGCGCTTTTGGATTTGCACATGCTGATGCGGGCGCCCGATGCCCTCCCCGGGGCGGTCGTCGCGGCGCCCACCGGGATTTGGAAGTACGTGTGGCCCCGCGATGCCTCATTCATTGCCGTTGCCCTTGCGCGAACCGGTCACCTGGAAGAGGCGGAAGAAATTCTGCGCTTTTTCACGCGCGTCCAGCGCCCCGATGGACTGTTTGAGGCCCGCTACCTGCCCGATGGTTCGGGCGTGCCCGATGATCGACCCCTCCAATTCGATGGGTGCGGATGGGTGCCGTGGGCCGTGGCGGAGTGGTATTCCCGCGCGCCCAGCCACGACCGTGATGAAGGGGCCTTAGAGTTCTTGCCCATGGTGCTGGGGTGCCTGACCGCCGTGGAAAGTCGCGTTGACACGATCACCGGCCTGCCTGACCCGTCACCGGACTACTGGGAAGTGGCTGAAACCGAAGCCACGCTTGGTTCCACTGCGGCACTGTTGCTGGGTGCGCGGCAGACGGCACGGTTCCTAACCGACCTAGACCCCGTGGGGCGCCAGCGAGAAATCCATCGGGCGCAGACCGTGGCCGGACACCTGGACTGGGGCATCTACAACAATTTTGCGCGCGCCGGATTCCCGCGGCGCCTCACCGCGCCCCCGCGCGATGCTGCTGTGGCCTTCCTCATGCCGCCCTTTACCGATCAGGCGGAGGACCGGGCTGTAGAAGCTTGGAGCGAGGCGCTAGAAAATATGCGGCGCCCGGCCGGTGGTGTGGCGCCTGGGGAAAGCTGGCCTCAAGACGGTGTCTCCTGGACTCCACAAACTTCGCTGGCTGCCCTCGTTGCCGCAGCCCGGGGGGAAACACAGGAGGCACATCGCTGGCTGACCTGGTTGGACGATCACCGCACGGCGCTGGGTTCCATTCCGGAAAAAGTCCAAAGTGACGGCACCCCCGGCGATGTTGCGCCGCTGGGCTGGAGCGCGGCCCTGACCCTCCTGACGCTGCTGGAGTTAGAGGGAAAGCTCATGTAGCCAGGGCGGATTCGCCCCGGGCCGCGAAACCGTAATTGCTGCCACGCCAGCGGCGTGTTCCAAAAGTTCGCGCACCGTTGCGGCGTCCATCGCGCGCAGCGCTTTGCGGGTGGCCCACAGCTCCCCGCCATCCGCGTCCAACTCCCCGCGCCGCCCGCGCGCCAGTAGCCCCCTGCGCGCTAAATAATCAATGAGCGCCCCCATAAAGGAATCGCCGGCTCCCACCGTGTCAGCCACCACCACCTCGGGCGCCGAGACATCAACGTGTTCAGTTGCGGTAATTGCGGTAGCGCCGGTACCCCCGCGGGTAATGACTATGACCGCCGGCCCCAGCGCCTGCCACCGCCGCGCAACAGCATCAACGCTCTCGTGGGGGTAGAGCCATTCCAAATCCTCATCACTGACTTTCACCACATCGCTGAGCGCAACGAGTTCTTCCACCCGGCCGCGCACGTCTTCGGGCTGGCCCATCAGGAGCGGGCGCATATTGGGGTCATAGGTGATGATCGCGTCTTCGCGCTTGGCGCGCACAATTTCCGCCACTGCCGTCGCGCCGGGCTCCAGCACTGCCGCGATTGATCCAATGTGCAGGGCGGCTATTTCCTCTTCCACCTTGGTGTGGGGCAGTTTCCACTCGATCTCAAACTCATATTCCGCCGCCCCGGTGGCATCCAAGCGCGCCAGCGCGGTAGAAGTCCGCGGTGCATCTTGTGAGCCGGGTACCAGTTCCACGCCCGATTGGTGCAGGTGGTCCGCCAGCATTTGACCGTGCGCATCCAACCCAAACCAGGCAAATAGGCGCGCGGTGTGCCCCAGCCGCGCCAGCGTAATGGCAACGTTGGCCGGCGAGCCTCCCGGATAGGAAACGACTGGACCATCTTGGGGGTGGACAACATCAATTAGTGCCTCACCGATGACGAGAACTGGCAAAGTCATGATTCGCTCCCAGGGTGAGGGGCGCCGTCCTTAATTTCCCGCTCGTTAACCGCCGCGTCGATGCGTTCGCGCGCCCCATCGAGCCACTGTTGACACCGGCCAGCCAGGGCTTCGCCGCGTTCCCACAGCGCCAGGGAATGTTCCAGCGGGGTGCCGCCGGCTTCGAGTTTGCCGACGATTTCGATTAGTTCATCGCGGGCCTCTTCGAATGAAAGTTCGGCCAGGGGGCGGAATTCCGTAGATGCCATGACGATAGTTAACCAGCCTGATCGGGGGAGTCGGGGTCGGTGGGCGCGTGGTTTGCCGGCGCATGGTTTGCCGGCGCGTGAATCTCATTAACAGTGGCACGCAGGGAACCTGCCGCTAATCGCAGGTCCAGTTCGGCGCCTTTCGCAGTGTTAATTGAATTAAGGACGACGTCTCCCGCCTGATCCTGCACGATTGCGTAACCGCGGTCGAGGGTTGATTGCGGGGACAGCGCCCGGGCCTGGGTGTGCAGATGGGAGATGTGGAGTTTTTCCCGTTCCAGTTGCCCAGTAAATGCGCGCCGGGCGCGGTCGCGGCAGGCCAGAACCTGTTCTTCGCGCTCATCAAATAGCGTGAGCGGATTGGCCAGCGCGGGGCGTTGGCGTAGCGCAATTAGGTGCTGTTCCTCGGTGGCAATGCGGGCGGTGATGGCGCGGCGCAGGCGCTGGAGCCCGGTGGAGAGAGTGAGGCGCTCCTCGGCCACGTCGGGCACGATGTGGCGCGCTGCGTCGGTGGGAGTTGAGGCGCGCAGATCAGCCACGTGATCCAGCAGCGGGGAGTCTTGTTCATGGCCAATTGCGCTGACCACGGGGCGATTAGCTTGGGCTACGGCGCGAATTAGGGTCTCATTACTGAAGGGCAGCAGGTCTTCAACGCTGCCCCCGCCGCGGGCGATGACGATGACCTCGACCTGGGGGTGTGCATCGAGTTCGGCCAGTGCTTGGCAGATCTGGCCAACGGCGTATTGACCTTGGACGGCCACCTGGCGGATTTCGAATTGGACCTGGGGCCAGCGGGCCCGGGCATTGACCACGACATCGTGTTCCGCCTGTCCTTCGCGGGCAACAATTAAGCCAATACGCTGGGGAAGGAAGGGCAGGGACTGCTTGCGCTGGGGATGGAAGAGGCCCTCAGCGGCTAATACTTGGCGGAGTTCTTCAATGCGTGCAAGTAGGGCTCCGACCCCGACGGCTTGGATGTCGCTGGCTTCCATTTGGAGGGAGCCGCGGCCAGTCCAAAATGTGGGTTTAGCGCGCACGACCACGCGCGCGCCGGGCGACAGGTCAGCGCCGACGTCATTTAGGACGTTTGCTCGCAGCGTAACCGTAAGGGACATATCTGCTTCGGTATCTCGTAGAGTGAGGAAAGCAACTCGGGCGCCGGGTCGGCGATTGAGTTGTACAACTTGACCCTCAACCCACAGCGTCGACATGCGCGAGACATAGCGCGCAATGTTCTTAGACAACAGGCGCACGGGCCAGGGACGTTCCACCGTCGTCTCAGCAGCAGTCTTGGGAAGTTCATTCACACCCCTTAGCGTGCCAGAGACGTACGACGTAGCATGAGGATGTGACCAATACTGTGCGTAAGCGTGTACTTCTCGCCTCACCTCGCGGATATTGTGCCGGTGTGGACCGGGCGGTTGTCGCTGTTGAAAAAGCGCTAGAACACTATGGCCCTCCGGTATATGTCCGCAAAGAAATCGTGCACAACAAGTTTGTTGTGGAAACGCTCTCCGAGCGTGGCGCGATTTTTGTGGACCAAACCGATGAGGTCCCCGAGGACTCTCTCGTGGTGTTTTCTGCCCACGGCGTTTCACCGGCCGTGCATGCCGAGGCTGCCGAGCGGAACCTAGAAACCATCGACGCCACGTGTCCCCTTGTCACCAAGGTGCATAAGGAAGCCCAGCGTTTCGCCCGGGAGGACTACGACATTTTGCTCATCGGCCACGATGGGCACGAAGAAGTTGAGGGCACGATGGGGCACGCGCCCGAGCACGTGCACCTCATTGAAGACGCAGACGATGTCGCAAAGGTGGAGGTTCGCGACCCGAACCATTTAATTTGGTTGTCGCAAACCACGCTGTCAGTTGACGAGACGATGGAAATTGTGCGTTTGCTGCGTGAGCGCTTCCCCGCGCTGGAAGATCCGCCTAGCGATGACATTTGCTATGCAACGCAAAACCGCCAGGTTGCGGTGAAGAAGATTGCGCCGCAGGTCGACCTCATGCTCGTGGTCGGTTCGACTAACTCTTCAAATTCGGTGCGCATGGTTGAGGTTGCCAAGGCCAACGGTGCTAAGGCGGGCTACCTGGTGGACTACGCCAAGGAGCTGGACCCAGCCTGGTTTGAAGGCGTGGAGTCAGTGGGGCTATCTTCGGGCGCTTCGGTTCCTGAGATTTTGGTGCAGGACGTCATCAAAAAGTTGGCCGAATGGGGTTTTGACGATCTGGAAGAAATCACCACCGCCACCGAGGACGTGCTCTTCTCGCTGCCGCGCGAACTTCGCAAGACGTTGAAGGCCGCCGGCGATAACACCAATCGGCCCCACGAGATGGCGAACCGGATCGTCTAAGACCGCGCTATTGGTCTGGGCGGCGCAAGCGTGGCATTGCTCTAGGGAGCAGGTGTGGCCGTGGTCTGAGTGGAGCGAGTGCGACCCTGGTTTGAGTGGCGGCGAGTGCGGTCTTGCTCTGGATGGAGCGAATGGCACGCCATAGGTGCCTTTCACTCCAGGTTGTCTGCAGCGGTAGTTATGGAGTCTGCGCTGCCGGCTTCTAGAAGACCATTCGCTTCGCGTGCGTCGTCTGCAGCGGCTGTGTCGGACGCGTCCGCGGTGTTACTTACTTCGCGTGTGTCGTTTGTTTCATCGACTCCGCTGGCGTCATAGAGCTCTGGTTTTTGCGCGGGGACGGCCAGTACCTCCAGCGGCGGCGGTGCCTCAATGGGCGATTCTATGCCTTGCAGCTCGCTAAACCGCTTCGCCTGCGTGACGACATTTCGATCTAGCGAAGAATTGAAGTCATTGAACGTGGTGACAAGGCTGTTGATCCGGGTGCTCAGTTTCTTAAGGTGCCCGCCCAGCGTGCCCAAGCGCTTATGAAGTTCGCGGCCGACGGTTAACACCTGCTGTGCTTCACCAGCCAACTGTTCCTGTCGCCACGTATAGGCAACGGTGCGCAGCAGCGCCACCAAAGTGGTGGGCGTTGCCAATACGACATTGTTGGCAAACGCCCGCTCAAGTAGCTCGGGCTCCTCTTCTAAAGCGGCTTGCAAAAACGTCTCCGCTGGAATGAACATGACAACAAATTCGGGAGTATTGGGTAGTTGTTCCCAATAGGACTTGGCGCCCAGTTGATCAATGTGGTCACCCACGTGGCGGGCATGGGCCTTTAAGCGCTCGGAACGTTTTTTATCGTCGGCAGCTTCCATCGCTTCGAGGTAGCCGGAAAACGGAGTTTTTGCGTCGACGATGACGTGTTTATTCCCCGGAAGATTTACCACCAGGTCGGGCCGTAGTTGACCACTATCGGTTTCGAAGGTCATTTGCTCTTCGAAGTCGACGCGGTGGAGCATACCGGCGGCCTCAACAACGCGGCGCAACTGCAATTCACCCCAGCGGCCACGCACCTGCGGTGCCCGCAGTGCCGTCACTAACTGTGTTGTCTCAGTGCGTAACAAATCGGAAGCAGTGCGCATCTGCGTCATCTGTTCCGCCAACTCTGCGTTCGCCTTAATGCGCGCCTTTTCCGCGTTCGTGACCTCGTTTTTAACCTCGCCCAGCGATTGCCGCAGTGGTTCCACTAGCTGCTTGACTGCTTCTTCCCGCTTCGCCAATTCCGCGTCGGAGCGCTCATGGGCGCGCTTGAAACGCTCATCGGCTTGGGCGAGCAAAGACTTGCTCGTGTTTTGTAGGACCTTGGAGGCAAGGGCCTCGAAATCGTCTGAGAGTTTCTTGTGGTCTTCCTTTACCTCGTCCAACCGCTCGGCAGCCTCGCGCCGCGCTGTTGCCAGCTGCAGCGCGGCCTGCTCGCGTTCATAGGCAAGTTGGTTTTGAAAACTGCGTAACTGCTCATCGAGTCGGGCTTCAGCAGCGGACTGTGCTGCTTGCGCTCTTCCGGTTGCCTCGATGGCAACTTTCATCGCTTTATCCGATCGCAAGCGGGCAATCAGCCAGCCGATGACAAACCCCACTGCCACACCGACAAGGCCAAGTACTAATTCCATGATGGAGACTCTGCCAGGTAGGTCTGACATTTTTCGTGCGCGGCGATGGGTAGAATCGCCGCGTGTCGCTCACTATCGGAATTGTTGGGCTGCCCAATGTGGGCAAGTCCACCCTCTTTAACGCCCTTACTCGTAACCAGGTTCTCGCCGCTAACTATCCGTTCGCGACGATCGAACCAAATATTGGTGTGGTGCCGCTACCTGACCCGCGCTTGAAGCGGTTAGCGGAGATTTTTGGCAGCCAAAAACTCCTGCCGGCAACCGTTTCCTTTGTTGATATTGCGGGAATTGTGCGCGGCGCGTCCGAAGGGGAGGGCCTGGGTAATCAGTTCCTGGCCAACATCCGGGAGGCCGACGCGATCTGTCAAGTAATTCGGGTGTTTTCCAATCCGGATGTCACACATGTTGAAGGCGAAGTAAATCCGTCCTCCGATATGGAGACGATAAACACCGAGCTCATCCTTGCCGATCTTCAGACCCTAGAAAACGCGTTACCGCGACTGGAGAAAGAAAACCGAATCAAGAAGGGTGATCCCGTCTTATTTGCGGCCGCGAAGAAGGCCCAGGAAATTCTCGAGGCCGGCACGCTGCTTTCCGCTGGAGCTGAAGCTGCCGGACTTGATTTGGAAGAGATCCGCCCGCTGCAGTTGATGACCGCAAAACGCTACATCTACGTGTTCAACATGGACGACGAAGCGCTCAACGATGACAGCATTAAGAACGAGTTGCGCTCCCTCGTAGCTCCGGCCGAAGCGATCTTCCTTGATGCCCAACTCGAATCCGAACTAGCGGAACTAGACGAAGAAGACGCCGCCGAACTCCTGGCTGAATCCGGCCAAGAAGAACCCGGCCTCGACACACTTGCCCGCGTTGGATTTGAAACCCTTGGGCTGCAGACCTACCTGACTGCCGGGCCAAAAGAAGCGCGCGCCTGGACCATTCACAAAGGTGACTTAGCCCCACAGGCGGCTGGCGTCATCCATACTGATTTTGAACGCGGTTTCATTCGAGCAGAAGTTGTCTCTTTCGAAGAACTCGATGACGCCGGTTCGATGGCGGAAGCCCGGGCGCGTGGCAAGGTGCGCCTGGAGGGTAAGGATTATGTGATGCAGGACGGCGATGTGGTGGAGTTCCGGTTTAACGTCTAAGAAGTACTGGTCAGCGCCAGCAGGTGACGCGGCTTGTCGAGCCAGTCCCGTTCCGCCACCACCCAGTTGGCTGGTCCTTTCACCGACGGCTACCGCCGTTCCGGAAGACGGCCGCCGCGAAGAGATCGACGTGGCGAAGAACATCGGCACGAGCTCGAGCCCTCTCGGCGGGGCCCGCATCCGCGTGCATGTGCAGCAAGCGAGCGAGACCGATCGGCCCTGTAAACGAATAAGCCAACCGATCACCGGGACCGAGGTGCTGGGGGATCCATCCTTCCCCGAGCCAGTCGGAGAACAGCCTGGTGGCAAAGTCGGAGGGGCCTGACAGCGCAGCGCGAAGCGACTCGCTGTGCAGAAGTCCGTCTCGACTCATAAGACTGATCAACGTTCGGGCATCTTCGCGGTCCCAGTCTTCGAGGAAGGCTCCGACCAGCTGCATGAGGAACTGCGGTGGGTCGGTGTTCACCAGCTCGTGGTCGACCCCTGCGAGTGCTCGCGCTGAGTCCTGTGGCCCGTACCGGGCCATGACTGCGTCGAAGATGGCCTGCTTGTTCGCGAAGTGCGCGTAGAGCACGCTCTCGCTCAGCCGGACCTCTCGTGCGATTGCACGTATCGACGTGCCCTCGAAGCCGTGTTGCGAGAAGAGTCGCACTGCCGCCCGCGTGAGCTCCTCTTTGGTGTCGCCGGCTTCAGCCTTCCGGGGGCGACCAGGCCGACGTCGAGCGGGTGTGCCGTGGTCAGTCCGGTCCATGGGATGGGGCTCCTCTGCAGGTGGGATGGATGCCGTTGACACATAATAGAACGAGCGATTAGTTTTGTAGGTGAGGCGCGCCATCAGAGCAGTGTCCTGTCGGACAAGAGGAGGTGGTCATGCAATCGGCCGGAGTGAGCAACGGTGCTCGATTCGTCTTCGACGAGCCGAGCGCGGACCGCTTTCTGTATGCCGGATGGTCCGTCGATCCTCCAGCGCGGCTTCCGTTTGTGCGGCACAGCGACAAGCGGGCCAGGATGATCGCACGATGCTGCGAGTACGCTAGGGGCGCGCAAAGGCGTACGGGGACGATATCCGCGACCATCTTCGAGACCGAGGTGATGCCACCACTGCCTAGTGCCCCCCGCTACGACGTCCTGATGCTGCTGAGGGTGAACTCGCCGCAGGAACTCGCGCGAGAGGTTGCGGAGGTGCGAGATCTCGCTCCGGAGTTCATGATGCCGGCTTGGAATTCGCGTCGCATCGGCGACACCGACCGGACTGGCCATGCGACCTTCCTGTTCAATCACTTCGTCGCGCAACGGTCCGATGCGGCGATGGCGGGTTTCGAGCGGGTCGCAGGATGGTTCCCGGACAAACTCGGCGTGGATAACGCCACACTGCTTCAGCCCGACGACCGGGAGGCTGATCCGTACGTCTTCGTGAACTATGTCCGTGTGCCCAGCGGCCCCCGGAGATTCTTGCTCGGAATGCTCATCCGACCTAGTTTTCACACCTACGTCCGCAGAGTCCTGCGCGCGCACCACATGCAGGCATTGCCCTTGCTGGCGAAGCCCGTTCGGCTCGAGTGACTCCTCCGATGAGCGGCGTCATGGATCGTTCGTTCTCGATGTTTTCTGGTGCCTCAGCCATCGGCTTTGCTGCCATGATCACTGCGCTGAATGCCATCCTCGTTCCGACGGGTGCGCCGACCCCGGGCTCTGACGCTGCCGAGGCGGTGAACTACTACGAGGGTTCCTCACTGATGCTGTGGGCGGGATCGTTCATCCCTCTGGCGTGGGTCCTCTCGACGCTGTTCGCTGCGGGAGTGCTGTAACGCGTTGGTGGTGGGGCGAGCCAGCCCTGGGGCTCGTGGGATTTGGCGGAGTTCTGGCGCAGAACGTCACGTTCACCATCGTGATCGGTCTTCGACTGGCGATGTCGAGTGCCGGAGAGCACGCGGGGGCAGATCTTCTCTGGAACCTCCACGAGGCGCTCTTCGGTCTGAACGGCACGTTCCTCGCCCTCGCCATGGTCGGGTTCTCTCTGGCTGGGCGACCGCTGGAGTCTCGTTGTACTGTGCGACATCATGTTCGGCGACCGTCGGCGTTTCCGCGAGCTGCTGCGTCATTCAGAGGAGCGGATCGCCTCCAACGTTTTGGCGAGCAGGCTCAAGCGCATGTCGGACGTCGGCCTGCTCACGCGACATGGCGATCCGACCCATCGCCAGAAGGTTGAGTACCGCCTCACCGAACCGGCAATTCAGCTCGTGCCAGTGATTGCGCAACTCGGTGAGTGGGGTGCTCGCTGGCTGCCCACCTCCGCGGAGCTGGCTGTCCGTGCGGAACTGCTCGCAGACGGAGGCCCCGAACTCTGGTTGCGTTTCATGAGCGAGCTCCGAGAGGTGCATTTGCGGGGCGGTACCTTTTCTGAGGGTGGCGTGCTGGCTGAGCTGACAGCTGCGTACGACCGCGTCGTATCAGCGCAGGGTGCCCCGTGTGTCCGGCGGCAGTAGATGTCTCCATGTGCCGGAACTCGGTCGAGTTCAGGTTTAACGTATAGCGTTATTGACGGATCCCGTTATAGACTGGCTTCATGATCAGGTCGTTCGGCGACAAGGCGACCGAACGGCTGTGGCGTCGTGAGCGCGTGCGGTCCATCGATCCGAAGATCCATCGCGTCGCGTTGCGCAAGCTGCGTCAGGTGGGGTCCGCAGAGTCTCTCGAAGACCTCCGAGTCCCGGCCGGCAACCGTCTCGAGGCGCTCAAGGGTGATCGGGCCGGACAGCACAGCATCAGGATCAACGACCAGTGGCGGATCTGCTTCGTGTGGACCGACGCCGGACCGGAGGAGGTGGAGATCGTTGACTACCACTGACAAGATCGCCCCGATCCACCCAGGTGAGGTCCTCATGGAGGACTTCATCGAGGGCTTCGGGATCACTCAGAACAAGCTCGCCGTGTCGATCGGTGTGCCGCCGCGGCGGATCAACGAGATCGTGCACGGTAAGCGAGGGGTCTCGGCGGACACCGCGCTGCGGCTGGCGAGGTACTTCGGGACGTCGGCGGAGTTCTGGATCAACCTGCAGAGCCGCTATGAGCTCGACCGCGCGGAGGATCTCGCGGGTGAGCAGATCGCGGCGATCTCGCCGCTGCGGGTCGCGTGACCGGCGGGCCGGACGTGGTGCTTCGCCGACTTCGAGCATCGTACGCGATGGGCGCTCTGACGGCGTTCACCTCCGCTCCCGAGATGTCTCGCCAAGGAGACGGGGGACCCTTGAGGATGCCGAGCGCTATGTCGCGCATCTTTGCGATACGGCCTCGTCGTACGAGGCCTGGGGTATCGCTAGTGATGACATGCTGCAGGGGCTGGTGTGCGTGACCGTCGCGGACTGGCCGCTGTTGTCGCGATTCTAGTATGCTTAAGTTGGTGGCTGGCGCCACCGACGGCACTTCCACGTGACGATCACGTGAATCATTGCGGAGAGGACCGAGCACCTCGGGACATGTCCGGATGGGGTGTGGTGCACAGATGCACCGACTTCATAATGCCGATTCTTGACATCGGCTGACGAAAGGACATGACATGTCATCCAAGGACGAGAAAAACCTCGGCGAGGTCATCGACAAGATTGACAAGATGGCCGAACCGCGGCGGTCAATCATACGGCGGGTACACGAGATCATCCTCGCTACCGTCCCCACCCTGAAACCGCGGATCTGGTATGGAATGCCGGCTTATGCTACGTCGGCGAGCACTCCGGTGTTGGTTACGCTACGCAACGATGAACGCATGAACCTTGCCATCACGGAAAAGGCCGACTTCCGTGCCGCGGGCGGAATTGACGGTGCGCTGATGCCAGCAGCATGGTACTTCGAGGACATCGACGAGACCACCGAGAAGCGCATCGCCGAGATCGTCCGTCTGGCGGTCTCCTGAGCGACGTCGGACTCCGCGGCCGAGGATCGGAAGTCATGTTGGCAGCATCTTCTTGATCTCAATCTGGGCCGCAAGGCTGCGGACTCCCGTGTCGTGGAGGCATCGACAACGGGAGTCCGCGGTCGTGGAGGCATCGACAGCGGCAGTCCGCGGTCGTGGAGCAGGCAAACCTGGGGACCTGGTCGATGGCCTCGGCGAACGGGCCCTGTCCGCACAGGTCTTCGGCACAGAATCAACGCCGCTTGGCCCACCACACCCGGCCTCGACCGGGACATCGCGAATTCTGGGCGCGCCCGCTTGGGGTCCGTGCTCGCGGCAACTCAGTCGCCGGCGCGGCCGTTGGTAGCTGACGTGACGAGATCGCTCTTGCCCAGGGCCTGTTCTGTCTGCACCGCGCTCATCCAGGTGTCGGTTCCGGTGACGGCGGCCCACTTGGAGTGGAGCAGGGCTATGAGGGGTCTCGTGGACCTGCCGAGCAGGCGCGCGGCCGGCGTCGTTGACCAGATCGATCACACCGGTGGCGTCGGAGAGGACCTCGACGGCGATGTCGGGGTGGTTGCGGTGCGTCGCCGACCCGGCGGCGAAGACCGGTGCGTCAGCGGGGAGTTCGTGCTGGACGATAACGACGGGGACGTCCGCGGTCTCGACGACGGCGTGAAGCAGCAGCTTGCCGCACAGGCGAAAGAGCACGGCCGGTCCATGGAGGCTGAGGTCCGCGACATTCTCACCAATGCCGCTCGGCGGCCGCACATCGGGATGGCATTGCTCGCTGCGGCGTAGGACGTTGACGGTGTAGAAGGGCTGGAGATCCCGGAGCGCGGTGACGGCGCACGGGCGGTGGACTTCGAGTGATAATCCCGGATACGAACGTCATTTCAGAGGTCTTCCGTCCCTCGCCTGAGCCGCGCGTAGTGGACTGGCTTGCGTCGCTCACGGGTGACGTCGCGATAACTGCCAACACCCTCGCGGAGTTGTTGGCAGGTGCCCCGATCAGCACGGCTGATGCGCAGATCGCCGCGATCTGTCTGGCGAACGGAGCGACCTGTGCGACGGGCAATATGAATGCCTTTGAATACACCGGCGCGGAACTGGTCGATCCGTGGCAAGCTGATAAATGACCCCTCATTCGGCCGAGACCTACTGCCGAACGATGTTGATGCAGTTCCGTCTGGGTGCTGCCCCGGTCGGAATCAATCTCAGCCAGTCTCGATCGCGAACCGATAATTTCTATCGCGACTCGATAATGTGGCATCTCCCCACGTCAGGAGACCAAAAATGACAAGAGCGAATCGCTACCGCTACTACACCGCCACCACGTTGGACGGATTTCTGGCCGACGAGGACGACTCGCTCGCCTGGCTGTTCCAACAGGACATCGACGAAGACGGTCCCGGCAGCGCCGGCACTTTCATGGCGGAGATCGGTGCGCAGGTGATGGGGGCGACGACTTATTTGTGGGTGCTCGAACACGAACCTGATTGGTTACCGCAACTGCCGACCTTTGTCTTTACCCACCGTGACCTGAAACGGGCGAACGAGAATGTGGTGTTCCTTTCCGGCGAGCCGACGGAACATCGTTCGACGATCGAGGACGCCGCTGGCGAAAAGGACGTATGGATGATGGGCGGTGGCGACCTTGCCGCGTCGTTCGCCTCTGCGGGGATGCTGGATGAGGTCCAAGTTGCCATCGCTCCGGTGCTGCTCGGCTCCGGAAGGCCGCTGTTCGGGAGAGCATTTGACCTCTCATTACGCGACTGCGCCCGCAACCGTGATTTCCTGACGGCAACTTTCGATGTAGTTGGTCCGCTGGCCTCGCACTGAGCGGAGCAGGGACAGTAGTTCACTGACGTGCTTTTGCTATGGGGTCACCCCGGAGTTCGGGCTTAACGCCTGATTACAGCCGTTTTCTGGATGTCATTCGCAAGAAAGCCGCTGCTGGATGTCATTCGCGAGAGGGCCGCTTCCTGTTTTCTTTGATTTTTGCGCGGTGCCGCTTTGCTTCAAGACGCCGTCGTTGGGAACCTCTTGTTGGTTTAGTGGGGCGTCGAATGCGCTTAGGGGCGAGCGCTTCGCGCAGCAGCGAACCAAGTCGTTCACGCGCGGCGCGTCGGTTGCGTAACTGGGAGCGGTGTGAAGAAGCCGCGATAGTGAGCGTGGTTCCCGATAACCGATGACTAAGTCGCTGCAGAACTCTTTGCCGCTGGGTATCACTCAGCGCTGTTGTCGTGGCCAGGTCGATGCTTAGCTGGACCCGGGAGTCCGTTGTATTTACGCCCTGGCCACCAGGGCCTGAAGAGTGGGAAAATTGTTCTTTGAGATCCCCCGCCGGCACAAGCAATCCATTTGGGACGCCGGGCCCAGCAGATATCTGCAAATCCTCCATAGTGGACAGTGTCGCAAAGTCGGTGCCTCCACCAAGTTCCCTGTTAGATATGAGGTCTCGCCAGCGAGCCACTAGCCCCCTCTGAGCACCCACTGCGAGCCAGCGTTTGCGGCCTTGCCCGCTTAGTGTTTGTGTTGAAAATCCAGTTCATTACAGACAACTTAAGGAGGAGCCGTGGCTGACAACTTGAACGGACACACAATTGCAGTCGTCGCGACCAATGGCGTTGAGCAGGTCGAATTGACTTCACCCTGGGAGGCTATTAAGCGCGCCGGCGCCACTCCGGTGTTAATTTCTGACAAGCAGGAAAGCATCACCGCCATGAAGGGTGACTGGGATCGCGGCGAAACCTTTACTGTGGACCGCCACATCAGCTCGGCTAAGGCCGAAGATTTCGATTCCCTCTTTTTGCCCGGCGGCACCTTGAACGCGGATGCATTGCGCACTAACGATGACATCCTGAATTTTGTGCGTGCATTCTTTACCGCTCACAAGCCGGTGGCAGCAATCTGCCACGGCCCATGGCTGCTAATCAATGCCGGTGTTGTTGAGGGGCGGACCGTTACTAGTGTCGACAAGATCTCTGTTGATTTGAAGAATGCGGGTGCGAACTGGGTGGATAAGGAAGTCGTTGTCGACAGCGGACTGACCACCTCGCGGAACCCGGGCGATCTCGAAGCGTTTAACGCCAAACTCATTGAGGAGGCCGCTGAGGGTAAGCATCGACAGCAGACCACCTGACCGCATCTTCCGCTGTTCAAAACGCGATCGACCATCTGGAAACAGCTGAGGTGCTGACCCCGCTAATAAGCTCCGTCGTAATCGGGTGTGGGTAGCGGAGGAAATGATCCGGGCGCTTGATGACTTTGCAGAACGACTTGACGCCTTTGCACAGCGAGCCGGGCGCCGACGCTCTGCCTCAGCTTCTTAGCCCAAAAGTCCCGCGAAAAGCGCCGAACCTTTCCATAGGCTAGGAATACTTCCAATCGATTATCGAAAGGGTTCGTCTGTGTTTTCACTTGCAGAAAAGATCGCGATCGTTACCGGTGGGGCAGCAGGAATTGGCCTTGGAATAGCGAAGCAATTGCGTGAGGCGGGCGCCACTGTCGTGATCGCCGACATAAACAAGGAACGTGCAGATGAAGTCGCGGCAGACATCGGTGCCGAATCCTTATATGTCGATGTGACTTCGACTGCCGACATTAAGAACATGCTCGACGCGGTGCTTGAACGCCACGGTCGCCTGGACATCATGTGCGCGAACTCGGGAATTTTCCCGCAGGCAACGATTGCCGAGATGACTGAAGAAGACTGGGACCACATGATGAACGTGAACTTAAAGAGCACGTTCTTGGTACTGAAGCCAACTTTCGAGCAGATGCAAAAGCAGGGCTCCGGGCGCGTCGTGATCACGTCATCGATTACGGGTTCCATTACGGGATACCCAGGTTGGTCCCACTACGGGGCATCAAAGGCGGGCCAGCAGGGTTTCATGCGCAGCGCGGCCCTGGAATATGCCAAGGATGGCATCACGGTTAACGCGGTTTTGCCCGGAAACATCTTGACCGAGGGCCTTGAGGCGCAGGGTGAGGAATATTTGGCGAGCATGACGCGCTCGATTCCAGCGCGCAGGCTCGGCAAGCCGGAAGAAATTGGTGCAGCAGCGGTATTCCTAGCCTCCGATGAAGCTGGTTATGTCACGGGTCAAACGATCATTGTGGACGGCGGCCAGTTGCTTCCTGAGTCACCGGAGGCTGTGCTCTGACTCGGCTTTTGTCAGTGTTTCAACTGGAGTTGCGCTTCTCCAGCGTTCCGCGCACTCAGCAGAGCGCGCGGCAGGTCACATGAACTTTGTGAACACGGAGATCGGCTGCTTCAGATTGCGGACCTCGGTGAACCCCATTGCGCGGTAGAAGGCAATCTGGCCCGGCTCATCATCGGTGAGGAGAAGTTTCTGCCGCACGTCATCGTATGGTTCAAACACTCGAAGAAAGAGCTCACGGCTCTAAGGGAGGCGGAGATGGCTCCTGCGAGTCGCTCAGGATCTTTGGTGTAGGCCGACCACCCCACTGTTGCGTACAGGGCGGTGATCTCGTCACGCTCCAGCGGCGCGTCAACTCGGTAGTTAATGCTCATCCCCGAATCATAGGTGGTGACTGGCGCCGTCCATACTGATTTTCAACGCCACTTTATTAAAGAATCGGACCAAAAGAAGGAAAATCGATGGCCCGCCCCAGAATCATCTGCCACATGCACACCCTGCTCAACGGAAAGATTGACGGCATCGCCAATCCCACGTCGGTGGGCATGCGGTCTCAGAAACTGT
Organism: Actinomycetes bacterium; assembly: GCA_021793895.1. Next base: position 3,204 of record JAJYRW010000003.1, on the reverse strand, counting down.
ATTTCGATTTGTTCCTTGGGGAAGACCGGTTTTATAACAAGCACCGCGGGTGGCTCAGCGGAACCGGTACAAGCAGAGCCTCCTTAGACGAGCGTGAAGTCGACCTTCCTGAGCCAACTGAGCCGGTGCCGCCCGGCGACTTCATTGCAGATCCCGATGCCAGGATGTACTACTTCGCCGTCGATGGCTCCGGGAAGCTCGTGTGGGACCGCAACTTCGTGAGCTTCTTCGACATGGACGCCCACATCGTCGAACTAATTCCCGCTGCAACCAGCGACGCATTTAAAGCGCATCTGCGATCCGTGGGCGTCTCATACATCCTGGCGGGCGAGGACCGGCTGGACTTGGCGCTCGCCGTGCAAAAAATCGGCGAGATTTTCGACATGGACGAACTGATCCTCGGCGGCGGCGGGAACCTGAACTGGTCCATGATTCGCGACGGACTGTGTGACGAGATTTCCCTGGTCTTGATGCCAACTGCGGACGGTGAAACCCACACGAACTCACTGTTCGAGGCCAATGAAAAATATTCCAGCCCCGCACCAATCGCGTTCTCGTTAAAGAGTGTTGAGCCGCTCGAAGACGGTAGCGTTTGGCTGCGCTACGACGTTGGCGGGGTGATTAAATAGCCGCCGATTACGGGCTAGCTTTTGCGACTGGCGGCGCAGCCGTGAGCGAATCATCTAATCCGCGCCGTCGAAGTTCGCGTTGCGCTCGCTCCAGTCCGCCATGTTCAAGCGCGGCCAGGCTCGTTTTCCCGGCCCATACCTCGCGCCCAAAGCGGCTGACCCGCACGGTGAGATCGCCCGCTAGATGCTCCAGGTCACCGGCGACATTGCGGTGCTCGTGGGGCAGTGGGACCGGCAGTACGAACGCTTGATCGAGCGGAGCCGAAGCTTTTACTTCCACGCGCCAGCCGTACCCGCGCCCCAAAAGCCGCCAATGCTCATCGCGCGTGCCGGTGCGAACCGGGCTAATTAGCGGATTTCCCAGCCGAATCACTCGACCACTGGGTAGCCGTATAACCAAGGCCGTAACTTCCACGCGCATGCGGCCAGTTGTCACGATCCCTCCGGCGAAGGCCACGCAAGCACCTGGCTCGGCGAACCCCTGGGCCTGCCCCCACCACCAGGAGTCCGGGAAACCCTCCCGCCCCCAGTTTTTCTCCGCATACACATCAGCATTGCGAAACTCCCACGTGGTCTCGCCCAAAATCGCCGTTCCCGACGCCTTGCCTCCCAGCAGCCACGGGTGCCAATACTGGTTCAGGCTGGGGACCATCTGAAACACGCTTGACCCACCCAGGGCCCGGTTCGGCCACGGCATCAGGTCGTAAAACGCAACATCGAGACGTGCATCCGCGCCGAGGTTTACTTTGAGTCGGTGTCGATCGCCTGCAAATGCTGGCCCCTCGCCTGACCTCTCGAAGCCGCCCCGCACACCGAGCCGGTCGGCATCGGTCCAGGCTCCTTCTGTAGCTTCAGTGCGCAAAAAACCAATCGGCCAGGCGGCCAGTCCCAGCGTTGACCACCGCCCCCGCGGCCCGGTATTTGCTCCGCACAGCGCGATAACGACGCGCCCGGTTTCGGGATCGGTAATACGCCAGAAGTACCCCTCCATCGCGACCCCGTGATGCGCTCGTTCCGGATTGCCGAAGAGCGGATCGGCGCCCGTGGACCTGTATCGCTTCAACAGTTTCATGCTTCAGTACAACATGAGTTGCCTTAGCTGGGCTGCTGCGTGCTAGTTGAGCTGCTGTGGGCGCGCCGCGTTGTTGATTCAGTTTTATTTTGGACGGCGTCTGGCACTTTTGTAGGAGGCGGCATGGCTTATTTTATGGTTCGGGATTCTGATCTGACCGCTGAACGGGGGCCGCACCCGGCCGCCAGTCCATTCGACAAATGCGTGAGCTTGTTGTAGATGAAGAGGAAATCGCTATTTCGGCCGGGAATTTCATCTCGGTTATTAAAGAGTCAACGCGGTTCATTCGGGCTGGTAGCGACGGTTGTGACTTGATCGCTGTTTGCGCTTAAGTCGAGGGCTAATGTTTCGCTAAACGTGGCGAACACTTGGTAAAACCGGGGCGGCCGATTTATGAATCATTCAAATGCTGCAGATAATTGATATGGCGACGCACCAGCGCGGCAGCGCGTTCAAGTGGCATCCTCACAGGCTCAGTGGAGCGGGCTATTGCAAGACCGTCGAGCACGGCTAACAGGTGGGCTGCTTCCTGTTTGGCAGCGACCTTTGGGAACAGTTCGGAAATTGTGGTTGTCAGATAGTTTTCTGTTTGTGACCATCCAGCTGTAAAGGCGTCGGCGACGGCGCCCGGCTGGGTGGATTTTGCTGCATACCAAAGCCAGATTATCGATGCAGTGGTGTCCTGCGAGTCCGCAAAGTGTGATGGCGCGGAATTGGCCAAGAGTTGGCAGAAGGCCTCGAAAGCCGCAATCGGACCCTCCTGGTCCAATACCTGGCGCGTCAGTGCAGTCGCGCGGGTTTGGAACTGCGCTGTGATGTGTTCTGCCGCGGCGACGAGCAGCGCCTCCTTGGTCGAAAAATGGTGCTGTACCGCTCCAATTGAGAATTTGGCCTCGGTGGCCACACGCCGCACCGATAATCCATCCAATCCGTCGCGCACTAAAACGCGCACAGCAGCATCTAGCACGAGCTGCGCACCCTGTCGGCGCTTTTCGGAAGGGGTTGCTGAGCCGGATAAATCAGGTACCATACGAACGTATTGTACGGGAAGGGGTGCGCGTAGTGCGCTATCGAATCGGGGCGATGGCTTTGATCGCCAGCGCGCTGGTGCTGGTTGTCCAACTAGTCGTCGCACTGCGCTGGCCAGGTGGTTACTCGATCACACAAAACGCTATAAGTGATTTAGGAGTCACCGTTTGCGGTGCATTCTCTGAGCAGGGTCTATTAATTCGGGACGTGTGCTCTCCATGGCATCAACTTTTCAATGTGGGAATGATTTTCTCGGGCCTAGCAATCCTCGTTGGCGCAGTGCTTTTATACAGCTGGTGGGATCAACGGTCGGGGCGCTTAGGAATCATTTTCTTGGCGATGTCAGGCGCATTCATTTCCGCTGTTGGGTTTGCTCCATGGGACCTATTTCCAGACATCCATGATTTCACTGCAAGCGCCCAGGCGATCACGCAGTGGATTGCTATGGCTCTAATAGCTATCGCTGCGGGCCGC
>JAJYRW010000203.1 GCA_021793895.1 Actinomycetes bacterium | reverse complement strand
TCCATGGACTTCAATTTAGCCGCGCGGTGTGACAATGACGCGTGCCCGCGCCGAAGTATCCTCCTCCGCCATCCCCTGCATCTCACAACCTTTGCGGTTGTTTTGTTAATAACAACTGTTAAAGTTGTGTTTGAGGCAACAACTAGCGCTGAGCACAGGAAGGGCGCCGATGTCGAACGTTTTCGTGTTCACAATCGATCAGGTCGCCAGCCGCGCGGGCACCGATCAAGTTCCGAACCTGCTCACAGAGCTCCAAGACCTGCGCACGGTAATTCCTTTCGGCCGCACCGTTGGTGACGAACTTCAGGGTGTTATCGAAGACCCCGCCACCGCGGTGGAAGCCATCCGTCGCGTACTGGCCCAAAATAACTGGCACATCGGAATCGGCATTGGCTCGCTCAAGACGGCGGACCGCAAACTCAAGCGCTCCGCCGAGGGAACCAGCCCCAGCTTCGCTCTCGCCCGCGAGGCTGTTGAGGCAGCGAAGAAAAAACCGGGACGAGCACAGATCGCCGTCCGCGCTGCTGATTCTCAGTCAAACGGCACCGACGCCGAGCAGCCAGAGTGCCCTGCTTCCCACCTCGAGGCACTCCTAGACCTCTGGGCCGGCGTCGTCGGACAGCGCACTTCAAGTCAGCGCGAAATCGTCGCTGTGGCAAATGCCCACCCCGATGCAACTCAGGCTGACCTTGCCAAAAAGGTCGGCCTGACCCAGCAGGGCGTCGCCAAATCGCTGGCAGCTTCGCTGTGGCGACAGGAGAACGGAATCTTGCCGCTCGTAGAATACTTGTTCAACGAAGCCGCCACGTCATAATCCAGACCACCCGCAATTTAGCGATTACATCGCTCATTGATTTTTATCCCTCTGCGCCGGTGCTTTCGCTCGCTCCGGGCTAGCGCGGCTCGCCGCAGGGCAGATTGGATACACGTGTTCAGGGCCCTAGGCTTATCCCCATGACGCGCGTACTGGTGTTAAACTGCGCAAACCTCGGTCGCCTTGGCTCTCGCGAGCCCGATGTCTACGGCGATATGGATTTCGCGGCTCTCACTTCCGTTTGCAAGGCCTGGGCCCACGACCTGGCGCTAGAAGCAGACGTCCGCCAAACCGATGATGAAACCGAACTTGTCACCTGGCTCCACGAGGCCGCCGACACCAAAACACCGGTCGTGCTCAACCCGGCTGCGTTCACGCACTACTCCTACGCGCTGCGTGACGCCGCTGCGCAGATATCCACAACCGGCACCACGCTGGTGGAAGTCCACATCACCAACCCCGCGACCCGCGAAGTATTCCGCCACAACAGCGTCATCTCCGGCGTCGCTACTGGCACAATCGCCGGCTTCGGATTCGACTCCTACCGCCTAGCCCTCTGCGCCATCGCGGACAAATAGTCCGCCCCGCGCCCTCAACTGCTTACCGCGTCATAGGCGGCCTGCAGCAGCTCCTCACTCGGCCCTTCTAGGCGCGTCGGCTCTCCTATTTCATTTAGGACGACGAACCGCAGCATGGTCCCGCGTGTTTTCTTATCGCGGCGCATCGCGGTAAGGAGTTCTTCCCATTTCCCGCTTGGGTACGAAGTGGGTAGCCCAATCATCGAAAAGAGCTTCCGATGTCGCTCAACGGCTGGCGCTGACAGTTTTCCAGCTCGCTGCGCTAGTTCTGCCGCATAAATACAGCCAACAGAAACAGCGTCCCCGTGCCGCCAGCAGTAATTCTCAACCAGCTCAATGGCGTGGGCAAGGGTATGCCCGTAGTTCAAGATTTCACGCAGACCAGATTCTTTTAAGTCTTGGCTCACGACATCGGCTTTGACTGCAACGGCCCGCCGGACGATTTCTTTTAAGCGCTCCGATTTTGGATCAAGAGCCGCTGCGGGATTTTCTTCGACCAGATCCAAGATGACTGGGTCGGCAATAAACCCGCACTTAATTGCTTCGCCTAACCCCGCAGCCAAATCAGCTCCGGGCAGGGTTTGCAGTGCTGTTAAATCACATACGACTCCGGCCGGAGGATGGAACGATCCGACAAGGTTTTTACCCTCGTCCGTATTGATGCCGGTTTTACCGCCAACCGCTGCGTCAACCATTCCCAGCAGCGTGGTGGCTACGTGCACAACTTGTACGCCGCGCAGCCATGTGGCGGCAATAAACCCGCCGATATCGGTAGTCGCGCCCCCGCCAACTGTTATGACGGCATCCGAACGTGTAAATTCGGCCCGTCCCATGATGGCCCAGCCCTCGGCAGCTATTTCAACCGTCTTAGCCGCTTCCGCATCGGGCGTTTCATATAGCCACACGCTGATGTCGCGCGATTGCAACTCGGTTGCAATTTCACGTGCAGTAGAAGCAACTGCGGCCGCGTGCACGATAAATACGCGCGCCACGTTGCCGCGCAGCAGGTCCGCGGCGCGCAGAGCAGCATTTTGGTCAATTATTACGTCATAACTGTCTGGGCCGGGAACGGACACTACGACTTCGCCAGTACTCATTTGGCATCCTGGCTTTCAGAAACGAGTGCGGCGATTTCCGCGGCGATATCATGCTTTTCCCGATCATCCGTGTTGACCGTCCAGCGCGCGATCCGCTCATAGACTGGCCGCCGCTCCCCCATCAATTTAAGCCACTGCGCCCGAGGGTTGCCTAAAAGCAGCGGACGGGATCGATTCAATCCAACCCGCGGCGTCGCTGCGCGCAGGGAAACGTCGAGAAAAACCACCGGATGTCCTGTGAGGAGTTCTTCAATAACGGGATCCATGATGGCTCCCCCGCCCAGCGCTAAAACACCGGCGTGTTCCCCCATGGCAAGTGATACTGCTTCCCGCTCCAGCGCTCGGAACACTGGCTCGCCATCTTCGACAAAGATCTCCGGAATCGTGCGCTTCGTGGCGCGCTCAATATCAGCGTCCGTGTCTCGGAAGCCCACATCCAGCAGTCCGGCAATACGTGACCCGACGGTGGATTTACCTGATCCGGGCGGTCCGATGAGAATTAGTTGCGGTGCCATCAGCGCTGAGTCTCAGGAAGGGCAGCGAGGTAATTTTCGAGGTTCCGGCGCGTTTCCGTAACCGAGTCTCCCCCGAACTTCTCCAGCACCGCCTCGGCAAGCACCAGGGCCACCATGGCTTCCGAGACCGGCCCGGCCGGGACCGCGGCGCACACATCGGAGCGCTGGTGAATTGCTTTTGCTGCTTCACCGGTGGCCACGTCTACGGTGTCCAGGGCCCGGGGAACGGTGGAGATGGGTTTCATGGCCGCGCGCACGCGCAAAATCTCCCCGTTTGACATACCACCTTCGGTGCCGCCCGCGCGGTTCGTCCGCCGACGAATCTGATCGCTTTCACTGCGCTCGATTTCGTCGTGGGCAACAGATCCGCGGCGCTGCGCGGTGCGAAAGCCGTCCCCGACCTCTACGCCTTTGATGGCTTGGATGCCCATGAGAGCGCCCGCGAGGCGGGAATCTAGGCGTCGATCCCAATGAACATGCGATCCGAGCCCCGGCGGCAGGTTGTATGCAAGTACTTCTACAACCCCTCCGAGCGTGTCACCTTCGCGATGGCAGGCATCGATCTCAGCGACCATGGCGGCGGAAGTCTCCGCGTGATGGCAGCGCACCGCATCAGCGTCGAGTGCCTCGACATCGTCCGGCAGTGGAAGGTCGGCGTCATCAGGAACGCCCACCGGCCCAATAGCGACGGTATGGGAGACCAGCCGAATGCCGCCGACTTGTTCCAAAAATGCAGCTGCGACCGTTCCCAATGCGGCGCGCGCGGCTGTTTCGCGGGCGGATGCGCGTTCTAAAATATTGCGCGAATCATCAAGGGCGTATTTCTGCATGCCAACCAGGTCGGCATGCCCCGGCCGTGGGCGCGTGAGGGGAGCGTTACGGGCACCGGTAAGTTCCGATTCATCGACCGGATCAGCGGCCATGACCTTTTCCCACTTCGGCCACTCGGTGTTGCCAATTTCAATGGCTATGGGCGAGCCCATCGTCACGCCGTGGCGGATACCTCCGATTACGCGGACTTCATCCTGCTCAAAGGACATGCGAGCACCTCGACCGTGGCCCAACCGG
>JAJYRW010000202.1 GCA_021793895.1 Actinomycetes bacterium | reverse complement strand
TTACGTCGTGCACCACATCACGGTGCAAACCGTCTTATTCTTAGTCGCCGGGCTGGTGGAAAGACACGGAGGGACGACGTCCCTGGAGCGCCTGGGAGGCCTCGCCCGGCTCGCACCCTTCTTAGCTTTGCTGTTCTTCATCTCGGCCATGAACCTGGCGGGAATCCCGCCCATGTCCGGGTTCTTAGGCAAGGTTGGGCTCCTGCAGGCGGGAATCGAAAGTGGCACCCCCTTGGCGTGGACGCTCGTGGCCGGTTCAGTTATCACCAGTTTGCTCACCCTCTACGCCGTATCGAAGGCGTGGAATAAGGCTTTTTGGCAGGCAATCCCGGCCGGGGATGTTCCGGTTCGGTTGCCGCGCGGCATGGTGTGGCCCACGGCCGGCCTTGTGGCCGCGATGGTTGGTTTGACCTTCGTAGCGGGGCCGCTATACAGCTACACCTCGCGGGCCGCAACCGACCTGACGGCGCGCACGCCCTACCTGGAATCCGTGCTTCCCGACTCCCTCGGTGAGCGCCCCGATATTGCGGAGGGCCAACCATGAGTTTGCATCCGCGCCGCCGGCGCGCCCGGTTTCAACCCTGGCTGGTTTTGTGGCTCACGCTCGTGTGGCTCATGCTGTGGGGCGAAGTCACGTGGGGCAACGTATTGGCCGGCATCATTGTGGCGGTGCTCGTGACCATTGCCATGCCACTGCCGTCGGTGATGTTTAGTGGCCGCTTCCACTTGGTGGGACTTATCGTGCTTTTCGGCCGCTTCGCCTGGGATCTGGTGGTGGCCTCCATCGAGATCGCGCATATTGCCGCGACTCGGCGCCGCCTGCCCCGCGGGGGCGTCATCGCCGTGCCCATGCGGTCCAAATCTGATCTGTACATGACGATCGTTTCGGATTTCCAAACCCTGGTCCCGGGCAGTTTGATCGTTGATGCCAACCGGGAAACCGGGACGCTCTACGTGCACATTTTCGACCCGGTCGATGCGGCTGGGGTGGAAGAAGCCCGGCGTGGGGTCTATGAATTGGAAGAGCGCGTCTTGCGGGCGTTCGCCTCCGATGCGGAAATCGCTGCGGCGGGCCTCACCCCGCGCGGTCGCTTCCGGCTGCATGCGAAGGAAATCGAAAAGAAGGTGAAGCCATGAATGGATGGGTAGTTCTTGGCTGCTCGGTACTGCTCTTCGCGGCCGCGGTGATGGCGCTAATTCGCATCGTGATTGGCCCTAAAACTCTCGATCGGATGATCGGGGTAGACCTTTTGGTGACCACGATCGTGGGCGCGATCGGCCTCGAGGCGGTCTACCACCGCCACGCCACCACTTTGCCGGTCCTCGTCGTCCTAACGCTGGTCGGATTTGTTGGTTCCGTGGCCGTGGCCCGGTTTGCCTCTAATGAGCAAAAAACCGTTCCCGCCAAGCCGGCCCCCAAACTGGCCACCACGAGGACCACGACAACCGAGGCCAAATCAGATGATGATCCGGAGGTGCAAAAGTGAATATCGAATGGGCACTAGTAGCTGATATCGCCGGCTCGATTTGTTTTGGCGCCGGCGCGTTGCTGGCCTTCTTCGCGGCCATCGGGGTGCTGCGCTTTCCCGATATTTTCGCGCGCATGCACGCCGCGACGAAGCCGCAAGTACTCGGGCTATTTCTTGTTCTCGTCGGAATCGCGCTGATCTTGCGCAAGGGCACTGCGACCTGGGTTCTGCTGCTGGTAGCGGTGGGGCAAATGCTTACCGCGCCCGTGGCCGCGCACATGATCGGCCGCGCTTCGTACCGCACGGGGCTGGTGCCCAAGAGTGAATTCACCGTAGACGAACTCACCCGCGATATTGACGCGGCCGAAGGGGCGCTCGAAGAACGCCAGCGCCCGGTCGAAAAAGAGTAGAACTTTAAGCGTTTTCGAGTTCGGGCTGATCCTCGCTGAAGGGCCCTAGGCCCGTCTTATTGGCGTAATACTGGGCCGCGCCGCGCGAAGCACTGGTGCGAATAACTTCCATTACGACACCAGAGACGGCCGCAAAAGCAATTGCTTGCCCCCAGGTGAGACGCGGATCATCCGGCGAATCGGGCGCCTCTTCACCGGTAATCTTCTCCCACCCCCGCTTGATGACCTGTCGGGCCACAAAGCCAGCAGCGATTCCGGCAACAGCGCTCGTAATCTTCCAACCCATTTGTCACTCCTGTATTCGGCAAGTCCCATCAGCGTAGTTCTTCGATCCTAACGGCGCATACGCTCCCGCCCGCCTCGCCGCTGCCAAAATTACCCTCTCGCTAGCGCACATAACCGCCTCCGGCTCGATACGCCATCCAAAATCAGGTGGTGTAATCTGGAGCGCGTAACGACAGGGGAGCGCAACCGTGCGCTGAGAGTGTGGACATCTACAGACCCTCGAACCTGATCCGGTTTATGCCGGCGGAGGAAGTCGAGTTTTCTCTCACCAGTCATCACAATTCTTGGTGATGGTTGGAACCCCTCCTAATAACCTAGGAGGATTTTGTGACGCAATTTTTGCGTTCGCGACTGGTTACGGTCGCCGCTGGAAGCCTGACCGCCCTGGTCTTGGCCGGATGCTCGGTCATCGGCACCGACAGCAATCCGCAACCTCAACCGCAAAACGAATCGAGTGCCGGCGCGACTGAAACCAATGAACCGGTCACGGTCACTGTCGTCTCGCACGACTCGTTCAATATGGATGAGACCGTGCTCGCTGATTTCACAGCCGAGACGGGCATCACGATCGAGGTTTTAGCGCAAGAAGACGCCGGAACCCTCGCTAACCAGCTGGTTCTTACCAAGGGATCCCCGCTGGCCGACGTGGTATTTGGGATCGACAACACCTTCGCCTCGCGCGTGATTAGCGCTGAAGTGCTGGAGCCCTTCACCTCCGACGTGCTTGCCGACGACCGCGCTAACTACGCGATCACCGGTGCGGGCAGCGAGCAGCTGGTGCCCATCGATTACGGCGACGTGTGCGTCAACGTCGACCACGAGTGGTTCGCCGAGCGCGACCTCGAAGAGCCGGTGACGCTCGAAGATCTTGCGCGCCCCGAATACGCCGACCTGCTCGTGGTGCAAAACCCCGCCAATTCCTCGCCGGGTCTGGCCTTCTTATTCGCCACGATTGGTGCCTTTGGGGAAGATGGCTGGCAGGATTATTGGCAGTCCCTGGCCGACAACGGCGTGAAGGTTTCCAACTCGTGGACCGACGCGTATTCGGTGGATTTTTCTGGTTCTTCCGGTGAGGGCCCGCGTCCACTCGTGGTTTCCTACGCGTCGTCCCCGCCCTATGAGGTTCCCGAGGGCGCGACCGAAGCTCCGACCGGATCACTGCTGGAGACGTGCTTCCGTCAGGTGGAATACGCCGGCGTTTTGAGCGGTACTGAACACCCCGAGGCCGCGGCGCAGGTGATTGAATTCTTCCTCTCGTCAGAATTCCAAGAGGCAATCCCGGACGAAATGTACATGTACCCGGTGCGCTCAGACGTTGAACTGCCCGAAGAGTGGGCCAACTTCGCCGCCGTGGCCGACGAGCCCTTCCAGGTGCCTGAGGAAAGCATCGAAAACCACCGCGAAGAGTGGATCAAGACTTGGACGGAACTAGTAATCGGATAACGCCGTGACCACCAAGGCGCGCCCCAAACCCGGTCTCACGCGCCGGGCCAGCCTCGACCGCCGCGCCCCCGGGCGCGACCGGTTGAGGACGGGGCGTGTCTTCGGCGGCATCCCGATCGTGGTTGCTGCCGTAATCCCGCTCAGTTTTTTGGCGGTCTTCTTTTTATGGCCCCTGGCCCGCATGATCACCCTCGGACTGATTGTGGACGGCGGGTGGGACCTGGGTGCATTCGGCGAGGTGCTCACTAACTCCCGCACTCAACGGGTTATTGGCCAGACTTTGCTGCTCGCGCTTGGGGCGACAGTGAGCGCGATCGTGCTGGGGCTGCCGGGCGCCTATGTGCTGTACCGCAAGAAGTTTCCGGGCCGCGGGTTCGTGCGTGCCCTGATCACCGTGCCCTTTGTGCTGCCGACCGTGGTGGTGGGAGTGGCATTCCGGTCGCTGCTCATTTCGAACGGACCGCTCGGATTTCTGGAGCTCGA
>JAJYRW010000201.1 GCA_021793895.1 Actinomycetes bacterium | reverse complement strand
TATAACGACCTGCAGGCGCTGCTTGAAGATTACAGATCGCAAGAAAAGCGCGAAGCGGCAATCACACTAGCCAAGAATTTTTATCGCAGACCGCTTTTAACGCTAGCGCGCGTCGTTTATTTGCAAGACGCTACACCGATAGACCAAGTCGACGCCTTGAGCATGTTCGAGCTCGTCTCATCGGTTTTTGGCGAGGAAGCACTCTCTAGGCTTGATTTCGAATATATGATTTCGGCTTCCCTCCGTGAAAAGCGCCATTCGCTTGCGGCCACGTACTTGAGCAAAATTGCGGGTTCGCGCTCAAAGAATTTTTATTGGTGGCAGGCCAACGTGCTAAATCCCTTTACATCAGCGCAAAGGCACCAGGAAGCAGAGTGGCTAGAATCATTTAACGAAGCCTATCGGGGGACGGGTGTTGTAGGGGTCAATCTGCGTGAAGAGGAAGGAGATCCCTTTTCGCGGCTCGCGGCCAACGTCGAGGCGCAAAGCGTGGATGGCCCGTTGATCAGCGTAATAATGCCCATGTACAAGGCAGATCATCGCGCGGATACCTCTATCCGTTCAATCCTCGAGCAGACTTGGAAGAATATTGAGCTAATCATCGTAGATGATGGGAGTCCCAGTAAATATCAGGCGCGATTGGATTTTTGGGAAAAATCTGATTCACGAGTAAAGGTCATCCGATGTGCCGAAAATAGGGGAGCTTATACGGTTCGCAACATCGGCTTGCAGCATGCATCGGGCAAGTGGGTGACGACGCAGGATTCTGATGACTGGTCGCATCCGCAGCGACTTGAGATCCAAGCCCGCTATTTGCAAAACAAACCAAATGAAATAGCCACTTGGGTACCTTGGTTGCGTGTTGATCAGCACCTGGAGGTCCTTCACCGCCGCGGGCAAAACAGTCTTCAGCACAATGCGATGGTCAGCATCATGTTTGCCCGGGAACCGGTCGTACGGGAGATAGGTTTCTGGGACGAAGTTCGAAAAGGGTCCGACAGTGAGTTCCGCAGACGCTTGGAGATAGCGTTCAAGCAAGAGATCACGCTCGCTTCGGAAGTCCCGTTATTAATGGGCTTATATCAGCCAGAAAGTCTGTCCGGCAATGATTTACATAGGGGATACTTTGATGCCGATAGATTGGTTTATCGTTCGCATTGGAGACGATGGCACAATAGGATTCGAAACGGGGAAGTAGACGGCTATATTCCTTTGCATGCTGCTAGCCGCCAATTTCCAGCTCCGCGCGTCATTTTGCCAAATAAGCATGGTCGGCAGCATTTTGACGTCATATTTGCTTCCGAGTTCGGGTTTCAGGGTGGCAACTCTGTGTCGCTCATTAACGAGATCCAAATCTGTATAGATAAAGGCATGCGCGTTGCGATTGTCCGGCTGCCGAATCTGATTTCACCCAATGTCGCCCGCCGGGATATCCATATTGATCTTCAGGAGCTCGTAGAAGCCGGCAAAATTGAAGAAATCACTCTAAAGACTGCGGCGACTACGCCGTTGCTGATCGTCCGCTGGCCGACCAGTCTGCAATACATTCCAGAAGGCAAGGCAGCCATTGATGCCCAGCAAGTCATTATTATCGCCAACCACGCTCCTTATGAGGGAGAGAACGGCCGCCACACTTATGAAACGGGCCGGGTTTCCCGTAACGCGAAGCAGCTTTTTGGCCTTGACCCGGTGTGGGTTCCACAGTCCGCGACGATAAGGCGAATGTTGGAGCGGCAACTCCCGCAATCCACCATCTTGGACGTTGACTGGACCGGCGTCTTAAGCGATGTGTCAGAGAGGCAAAAACCTCGGCGAGGTTTCGTAGGGGATAAGCCAGTCATTGGCCGGCATTCGAGAGACCATGCCTTAAAGTGGCCGGAAAATCGCGAAAAACTTCTCGCGGCATATCCAGTAGACGGTTCTGTCGATGTTCGAATATTGGGCGGAATCGATAGCGTTCTTGATTCCGAACTTGTCGCCACTGAAGAACTGCGCGCTTGGACGCTCTTTCCGTTTGGATCCGTGCCTCCTGCTGACTTTTTGCAAACAATCGATTTCTTTGTTTACTACACGCATCGAGATTCGACGGAAGCATTCGGTCGCGTAATCATGGAGGCGATGTTTGCGGGAGCCGTTGTGATTTTGCCGCCCGAATACGAGCCGGTATTTGGCGATGCGGCCATCTACAGCAACCTCGATGGTGTCCAGCAGGTGGTGCACGATCTGTACAAGGACTGGGATGCATATATCGCCCAAAGCGAGCGCGGGCGTGATTACGCGTATGCAAACTGCACCCCAACCGCGTACCTAAAGCGCCTGGGCCACGTGACCGGCGTAGAAACGCAGCCGGTCGCGGCGCCCGTTGAGAGGGCGGTGGCGCAAGCTGCGCTTACCCATCAATAAAAATTAATCATGAGCGTTTGAAAAGTGGCCGGCAACCGGTCAGGAAAAAGTGGCTGGCAACCGGTTAGCAAAAAGCGGGCGCCAACCTCGCCCCAAAGAGCTTGGTCGGCGCCCGCTTAAATGCGGAGACCGGTGAAGTTAAGCGGGTACCAATTCGCTTTCGTCTTCAGCCGCTGCGGTCTCCGCAGGCTCTTCCTCCGTGAACGGATCACTTCCGACCTTGGAGTTGTATGTTTCGAGATCCAAAATGCGCTCTCGTTTGGCGACAATCGCGGGGATCACGGTTTGACCGGCCACGTTGGTGGCGGTGCGTCCCATGTCCAAAATCGGATCGATCGCGAGCAGCAGCCCGACACCTTCGAGCGGTAGCCCAAGGGTGGACAGGGTAAGTGTGAGCATCACTAGTGCACCCGTCAGACCGGCGGTGGCCGCCGAGCCCACGACGGAAACGAACGCCACGAGTACGTAGTCCCACAGCGACAGGTCAATTCCAAATACCTGCGCGATGAACACCGCTGCGACGGCCGGGTAAACCGCGGCGCAGCCGTCCATCTTGGTTGTTGCACCAAAGGGCACCGCAAATGAGGCGTATTCGCGCGGCACCCCCAGGTTGCGCACAGTCACGCGCTCGGTGACGGGCATTGTGCCCAGCGAGGAGCGCGACACAAAGCCGAGTTGAATCGCCGGCCACGCCCCAGCGAACCACCGCACGGGCGAAAGACCATTCACGCGCAGCACAATCGGGTAGAGCACGAATGTCACCAGCGCCAGGCCGATATAGAGCGCAATCGTGAAAGTGCCCAGCGGCGCCAGCATCTCCCAACCGTAGGAGGCTACCGCGTTGCCGAGCAGGCCCAGCGTTCCCAGCGGTGCCAGCAAAATCAGCCACCACAGGACTTTTTGCACCAGCGCCAGCGCGGAGCGGTTGAACTCTAAGAACGGCTCGGCCGCCTTGCCCACTTTCAGCGCGGCAATTCCAATTACCAGGGCAATGACCACCAACTGCAGTGCATTAAAACTGAGCCCGGTTGACGCCTCCAAGGCGCCATCACTCTCATTTAGCTGTGTGGAAGCGCTTAGCCCCAAAAAGTTCTCGGGCAAGATGCCGGTCAAGAAGTCCAGCCACGAGCCGGTACGCCCGGGTGCGTAGCCATCGCCCGGCGTCAAGCTCGTGCTGCGGCCCGGGTTGGCAATAAGTGCCACTCCCAGCCCGACGACCACTGAGGCCAGGGCCGTAATGCCAAACCACAGGAGCGTTTGACCTGCCAGTCGCGCCGCATTGGTGACTTTGCGCAGGTTCGCCACCGACGCGATGATCGCCGTGATAATTAGCGGCGGAACCAGCGCGCGCAACAGCCCAATAAATGAGCTTCCGATAGTGTCTAGCGTGACCGCGAGCCAATTGGCATCCCCGGATGGGGTCTGGCCCATATTCCGCGCCACAAATCCGAGCGCCACGCCAATAAACAGCGCGATAATAATCTGCACGCCAAACGACGGCCACCACGCCGGACGCTTTTTCTTCACCGGCTGCGCCGCATTGGCGGAACCGTTTTGTTCTGTTTTCGTTGCCACAGTAAGGGCCTTTCATGGTTAATTTTGGACGACGAGTTGTCACTCATGCGCACTCGTGCCGGCCGCACTTCACTCAAGCCACAGGTTCACCCAAGTCGCGGGTTGACTCAGGTCGCTGGCTTGCTCAGGGC
>JAJYRW010000200.1 GCA_021793895.1 Actinomycetes bacterium | reverse complement strand
CTTTACCGCGGGACGGGAACGGTGGACAAGACGGTATCGAGCACCGACTCAGTTGTGACGCCCTCGAGTTCGGCTTCAGCGCGCAACTGGATTCGGTGGCGCAGCGTGGGGTGGGCAAGGGCCTTGACGTCATCTGGTGTTACGAAATTACGTCCCTGCAACCAGGCCCAGGCCCGGCTCGTGGCCAGCAGCGCAGTGGCCCCGCGCGGGGAGACTCCCAGGGACAGTGAGGGCGCGTTGCGGGTGGCCCGGCAAATATCGACGATGTATCCCAGCACGTCGCGGGAAATTTCCACGCTGGCCACTTCGGTGCGTGCTTGCGCCAGGACCTGCGTGTTTGCGACCGCCTGCACTCCGGCGGCGTCAAGGTCGCGCGGATCAAAACCGGAGGAGTGGCGCTCCAATACGGTCACTTCGTCTTCCCGCGGGGGCAGGGGGAGTACGAGTTTCAATAAGAAGCGGTCTAGTTGGGCCTCCGGCAGGGGATAGGTTCCCTCATATTCAACTGGGTTTTGGGTTGCGACCACGACGAATGGATCGGGCAGGGGTTTGGGGTCACCCTCGACTGAGACTTGGCGCTCTTCCATGGCTTCTAGGAGCGAGGCCTGCGTTTTAGGTGGCGTGCGGTTAATTTCGTCCGCGAGCATCAGGTTGGTAAAGACGGGGCCGGAGCGGAATGAGAACTCGGCACTGCGCGCGTCATACACCAGCGATCCGGTTACGTCACCGGGCATCAAGTCCGGGGTGAACTGAACGCGCTTGGTATCTACGTCCAAGGCGGCCGCAATTGCGCGCACTAAAAGCGTCTTTGCTACCCCGGGGACGCCCTCTAGCAGCACGTGGCCGCGGCATAAAAGCGCGATAACCAGACCGGTCACAGCAGCGTCTTGGCCCACTACGGCTTTTGCGACTTCACTGCGCAGCGCCAGCAGCGCCGAGCGCACCTCACTTTCCGGGGTGACGGCGTGATCGGGAGCCAGCGTTCCGGGGTCCGGGGCAGGCGCGTTGGCGGGGTGGTGGGAATCTTCGGTCACGATGCGTGTACCTCACTTTCCAGGTGGTCGAGCATCTGAGCCAGGTTGATCAATTGGTTTTCCGTGCGGGGTTCCGGGCCAAGGAGGAGTCCGGCGACTTCTTCAAAGGGGCGATTAATTGCGTGGGCAATTGCCGAGGCTACCGCGGTTCCCGAAGCCGTAGGCGAGACGCCCAGCCGCTGCGCGCAGCGCAGCGCGGTTCCGGCGCGCAAGGCACGGGCGGCATGGTCAATCTCATTGGAGCGGCGGTACATGCGTCCTAAACCGATGGTGGTTTCTGCCGCTCGCACCTCTACCGGTAAAGGTTCGGTAACCAATCGACCCATGCGCCGGCCGCGCCACAGGGCCAAGAAAACCGTTACGGCCACACCCAACACGATGACGGTGTCAAACCAGGGGGGAAGGAAATCCATCATGGAGGTTTCTTCCGTTTCTACCCCGGCCTGGGTCAGGGAGGGAATGACCCAAATAACGCGCTCTTTTTCCCCCAGCGCGCGCAGCGTCAAAGCAGCATTGCCGGCCGTGGCCAATTCCTTATTCGTTAGCGGCCCCGCCTCGGCGAATAACCGGATCTGGCCCCCGGCTGCACTGGCATAGGGACCCACTTCGTCGGTCACGAAACACACGTCAGCTGGAGAATCACTATCGCGACTAAAACCGGAACTACCGGCCTGGATAGAACCGGCGGCTTGCGCGTGCGGGTCCGGACAGTCGGCCGGAACCAGTTGCCGGGAATCGTGGCCGCTTTCATGCTGCGCCCGCTTCAGCCCGGACGTCAGGTGGCCCAGCGTGCTGTAATCCGGGTCGACTAGCACTAAATTTGCGCCGGCATCTATGACGTCGTCGTAGATGTAAGAGCCAACAAAATGGGCGTCGTAGGCCAGCACGGTGGTGTTGGAATCCGCCCGCTGCGCCGCTTCGGAAACGGAGCTGGTTACGTCCACTGACACGCCCTGCTCTTGCAAAATGGTGGCGAGAGCCATCCCGCCATTTTCTTCCGCGTTATCGGGGTGCAGGGGGATGGAATTTCCGGCCGGGCGAATCAGGATGGTAATTGCGCCAATTACCAGGATGGAAATTAAAATAATGATCAGCGCGCGCCAGCGGCGCAGCCGCGCCTGAAAGCGCGAGCGGCCCGTGGTTCCATCACCAATGACGGTTTTTTGCGGGCGGTGGGTAGTGATCGTGGGATTACTCACGACATCACCGCCGTCGTAACCGGCCGGGTTATAGTTACGCGTTCGTCAATTTCGCGCAGCCAGTTCGCTTCGGCTTGCGTGGCGGGTTCTTCGCCGTAACAAACTCGATCAAAGAGTTGTGCGGCGTTTTGAATATCGGTGGCGGCATCAGGCAATTTCGGGCCGGCATCACGCGTCACTTCGAATGCGGTTTGTCCGGGGCGATCGGGCAAAATTGCTCTTTCAATCAGTGATCTTGTCAAGGCCCGAAAGCGCTCTAGAACTGCCAGTGACCACTGACCTGCCCGTTCATGGGCGGCGGCTGCCGCCCGCAGTTCGGCAGCCGAGCGGGTGTCATCAACTAAGACTTCATGGGAGGCAGACTTTACCTTGCGTGCGCGCCGCAGCGGGCCGTAAATGACGAATGAGAGGGCCAATACCGCCATCAGCGCTACGACAATGACTATGGCCACCGAACCGGTCGGCACATTGGAACTGGATTCGGCGCGCGAGAAGAACTCCGCGATGGCGTTTAGGATTTTCTCGAACAGGCTTTCGCGGTCACCGTGATAGATGCCCTTGGAAAGTTCTTCTTCCGCCCAGCGCCGCGCTTCTTCTTCCTCGGGCAAGACGGGTGGCGCAGCCCAAAAAATCACGCGCTCTCACCCGCTGCTCGAGCCAGTTCGATGTCCAAACCTTCTTTGCGCATACGCACGTCAATGTAGAGGATTGACGCCACCGAAGCTGAAAACGGGATCGTAATCATCAGGCTCACGACGGTGGAGGCCCCCAAAAGTGCGGCAGAACCGGTAAGGGAAACCACTGCCAGCACCCCGGATATGACTGACAGCGGAGTGGCAATAATTGAGGCCACCACGCTGCCAATGAGCGAAGCGAGGATGTAAATGCCTAACAGGCGCCAAAAACTTCCGCGGGTAAGTAGCCAACCGCGTTTGATCGCCTGGAATACCGGCTGGCGCTCGAGCACCACGACCTGGGTGACGAACAGCAGCCGGGTTGTTAGGTACACGATGCCGCAAAAAGCCGCGACCGCTGTGAGAAACAGCACAAGAACAAAAACGCCGGGGTGGACGTCGAATGCTAAAAAGCCTCCCAAGAAGGGGAGCGCCACCGGGAGAGTGGAAATTAGAAATACCAGCAAAGACATGCCAAGTAAAGCGGCCTTGCGCCCCTTGATTAGTTGCATCGTCTCGCCCAAAGTGAGTTTCTTACCCATCGCGGAACGACTCACAGAGACCGTCAAGATCCCGGTGACGAGGGGGACTGCCAGCATGTTGATCGCTAAGGCTAGGAAACTTAAAACCAGGACCGAATCATCAACGCTCAGGTCGGCACCTAGGTAGTCATATTCCATCTGTTCCACGAGCTGGTACATGACAAACGCCTGCAACAAAGCCAACAACCCCGCCACCGGCAAAGTTACCCCGAACATAATCTTGGGGTTATGACGCAAAGCCTTGAAGGCGCCGTCCAAAATTTCGCCCAGTCGCAGCGCGCGCAACGGAATAATGCCCGGGCGGTGAGACTGCATGGGCTGGAAGTGCGCGGTGCCCGCGGTTTGATAGCTCTGGCCGGTTTGCGGATCCCACCCGCCGCCGGTTCCGGGCGGAGTGGGTCCCGGCTGGCCCGGCTGGGCGGGTTGCCCCCATTGCCCGCCGGCTGGTTGGCCCCATTGCCCGCCCCCGGGCGCTCCGGCCGCGTCTCCGGGCTGCCCACCGGCGGGAGTATCCGCGTCTGACCCTGCTTCGGAACCACCCGGAGCGGCCCAACTTTGACGTGGATCTTCCGATGCCATGTACAAACTCCTACGTTGTTTTTCACCCGAACCGGGCGCGAAAGTACCAGTTAAGGTCCCCATCGTGTCACGATAAGGATATGA
>JAJYRW010000199.1 GCA_021793895.1 Actinomycetes bacterium | reverse complement strand
GATCCATGTGGGCGTCATAGAAGGAATCAAGCGTTCCCACATCGCGCCAATAATCGCGGTCCACATCGGCGGAGCCGTCCACATCGTTATCCCGGAAATCATAAACAGCCGCGGTGCCCTTGTTCACAAAAGCGGGCACAATATCGCCGCCCATATCGTGTTTCGAGTCGGGATTATCGGCATCGGCCTTAATGGCATCGATGAGCGCGTCGGTGGAAATCACATAGTTTCCCATCGAGGCTAAAATTTTATCGGGCGCATCCGGGAGGGGATCGGGATTCTTCGGCTTCTCCAAGAAGGCCGCGATCTTCTTGGGATCATTATCGTCGGTTTGGATGACGCCGAACTGGTCTGCCTCCGCAATAGGCTGCCGAATCGCCGCGACAGTAATGTCAGCGCCGGTCTCGATGTGCTGATCCACCATTTGAGAAAAGTCCATGCGGTAGACGTGATCAGCACCGACTACGACCACAATGTCGGGTCGCTCATCATCGAGAAGGTGCAAGTTTTGGTAGATCGCGTCGGCGGAGCCCAGGTACCAGTTTTTATCGATGCGCTGCTGCGCGGGAACCGATGAAACATAGTTGCCAAGCAGAGTCGACATACGCCAGGTGCGCGCGATGTGGTTATCCAAACTGTGGGACTTGTACTGCGTCATAACCACGATCTTGAGATAACCGGAGTTTGCAAGATTTGACAGCGCAAAATCGACTAGCCGATAAATACCGCCGAACGGAACCGCTGGCTTAGCTCGATGCTCAGTGAGCGGCTTGAGGCGATTTCCTTCGCCACCAGCAAGGACAATTGCAAGGACACGAGGTGCAGCCATACCCACGACATTAGAGGTCAAAGAGGTTCCCCGCTAGCCTTAGGAATAAAAAGAGGTGAACGTGTTGCGAATCGACATGCTGACAAGGGAATATCCGCCACACATCTATGGCGGAGCGGGGGTGCACGTCACCGAACTAGCCGCAGTTTTGCGCGATAAATTAGATGTCCGAATCCGCTGCTTCGACGGTCCGCGCGAAGAAGCGAAAGTAACGGGCTACACCGAGCCCGAAGACCTCAAGGCTGCTAACCCTACTTTGGCAACCATGGCTACCAACCTGTACATGGCGAAGGACACCGCCGGCGCTGACCTGGTGCACTCCCACACCTGGTACGCGAACTTCGCAGGACACACCGCCGCGCTCCTGCATGGAATCCCGCACGTCATCTCGGCGCACTCGCTCGAACCGCTGCGCCCCTGGAAGGCTGAACAGCTGGGCGGGGGCTATCGCGTTTCGTCTTTCATCGAGCGCACGGCCTATCTAGCAGCCGATGCAGTAATCGCAGTTAGCGCCGGAATGCGGGAGGATGTTTTACGCAGTTACCCCGAGATTGACCCCGAAAAGGTGCGCGTAGTCCATAACGGGATTGACCTCGAGAGTTGGCGCCGGCGCGAGAATCCGGATACGGTGCGCCGCTGGGGGATTGACCCGGATCAGCCCTCGGTGGTGTTTGTGGGACGAATTACCCGGCAAAAGGGTCTGCCCTACCTGCTGCGCGCCGCAGCGCAGTTGCCGCCGAATGTGCAGCTAGTGCTGTGTGCAGGTGCCCCAGACACTCCTGAACTCATGGCCGAGGTCCAGCGGCTAGTCGCTGAACTGCGCGCCAAACGTGACGGCGTGGTGTGGATTGATGACATGCTGCCGCGCGAAGATTTAACGGCAATCCTGTCAGCCGCAACCACCTTCGTTTGCCCCTCTGTTTACGAGCCACTCGGGATTGTGAACTTGGAAGCAATGGCATGCGGCACGCCCGTAGTTGGATCCGGAACCGGCGGTATCCCAGAGGTTGTGACGCACGGCGAGGTGGGCACGATCGTTCCCATTGAGCAGGTTACGGATGGGACCGGCGAGCCAATCGACCCACAAAAATTCGTTTCGGATCTAGCCGCCGCGCTCACCGAGATGGTCTCCGATCCGCAGCGGGCCCGGGAGTTGGGCCGTGCTGCTCGCAAACGGGTGGAGGATCATTTCTCCTGGGAGGCTATCGCCGAGCGCACCATCGCTGTTTATGAATCGGTTTTGCACGGCTCAGATTAAGGACGGCGTGGCGTAAGTTGCCGCGCTAACTGCCCGTCGGGCGGCACTCTCTACACCCAGGAGCGCTTCCCGACGGCGATCGGATTCCCAGGCCGAGATGGCGGCTCCATCGTTGGTTTGCCCTAAATCGGCTATGCCTGCCAAGCGCCAGCCAGTAGCCAGCAGATTGGCGCGGCGCGGATCTAAACTGGCCGGAAGGGGATCTGGCAGATGCGCGTTACCGCGTAACGTCTCGATTTCAAGTGCCAAATCGTCGCGCCACTGCGCGACATCTAAAATCATTAGCCGCTCGATTGCGTCGCTCAGTACCTGGCGCAGTTGCCTTTCCGCGTCGCGCCACGTGCCGATGGTTCCCAAAAACCGGGTTTGCCAAGAATTCGCGGGCATAATGTTCCAGGTCACCAGGTGGCCAGGTTCGATATGAGAACCGAACCGCGTGACTTGGGGCACCGCGGCCAGGGGCTGCGCGGCAGCTGAAAAGAGCACAATCTCTCCGGCTTCAACCGCTGCAGTATTGGTTCGGCCCGGACCAGATAATCCACTTAGGTCACCCGCAACGGGCAAAACGGTTGCAACTTGGCGCCCACTCGCCGTCCAAAATCCCAATAATTCGCCGAGCGAACTTTCCCTGCCATCGGGCCAAATTACCGTATGAGGCTCGTCATCGCCTTGGACCGCGTGGATCGCCTTTTCAATTTGGGTAGCGCCGACCTCCAGATGCTCGATCCAGATGCTTAACAGAACCGATCTGGGAAGAAGACGCTCCATAGACATGGCAGAAGTTTGACATCGACCTGCCAACACTTACTAACGCCCGTGCCGTAAAGTCGAACTATGGTCGAGGTCTTACGCTGCGAAAACGTCGGGGTGCGTCGGGGAGAGAAGATGATTCTCGACGACGTGTCATGGATCGTTAATGAGGGGGAGCACTGGGTGGTTCTAGGCCCCAACGGGGCCGGGACGACCACCCTGCTCCAACTGGCCGCGGGACGGTTACACCCCACCACGGGTCACGTTGAGGTACTCGGGGAGCGCCTGGGTGCCGTAGACGTGTTTGAGTTACGGCCCCGGATCGGATTTTCTTCTGCTGCATTCGCTGATGAGATTCCCCTGCGCGGACGCGTATTAGACATCGTGCGCACCGCTGCCTACGGCATGACCCGCACCTGGCACGAAGAGTATGACGAAGCCGATGAGCAGCGCGCCCACGAACTGCTACAAACTTTTTCGATTGGGAAACTCGCGGACCGCGCCTTCGGTTCGCTGAGTGAGGGGGAACGCAAGCGCGTCCAAATTGCGCGTGCCCTGATGGCTGATCCCGAATTATTGCTGCTGGATGAGCCGGCCGGGGGCCTCGATTTGGGCGGTCGCGAAATTCTGCTGCGCAGCCTAACGAACATCGCCGGCGATGAAGCGTCGCCAATCATGGCCATGGTTACCCACCAAGTAGAAGAAATTCCCGTAGGATTTACTCACGCTTTACTTTTGCGAGATGGCAAAGTGACCGCCGCGGGACTGGTAGAGGACGTGCTGACCCCGCACACGCTCACAGAAACCTTTGGCATTGACCTCATAGTGGAGCGACACCGTGACCGCTGGTCAGCCCGGGCGCTAGATCGGTCACCCAACGCGTACTGACAGGTGGCCCAACTGGATAGGAATTTCTGATGGAACCCTGGATGATTTGGCTCGCGATTGCGCTGCTTTTCGCCGTAGTCGAGATGCTCACCCTTGACCTAATCTTTGCGATGCTGGCCGGGGGAGCTATTTTTGGCATGTTCACGTCGCTGGTAGGCGGTAATGTCTGGATCCAGGTCGTGGTGTTTGCGATTGCTTCACTCCTACTTTTGGTCCTATTACGGCCCTGGGGTTTGCGGCTTTTATTTCGCAAAGGGCCCCTCATCCCCACCGGCGCTGATGCGCACGTGGGCCGCCCCGCAATCGTCGTATCTGAGGTGTCGACTACGGGCGGCCGGATAAAACTCATGGGCGAAGTGTGGACGGCCCGCAGTGAAATAAATACCGTATTACCAGTTGCCTCTGC